>NZ_QXDL01000025.1:0-30570 GCF_003574345.1 Calidithermus terrae | reverse complement strand
GCGTGACCGACTCGTCCAGGTTGAGCCGCAGCACCTGCGTGGTGAAGGCCACGCGGGGGTTAGACGCTCCGGGGGTGCGGTTCACCATTCAACACATGAACGATCATTCAACCACTGCCCCGAGGATAACATATGAGCAACTGTTCAACAATAGACGCGGAAGGAGAACACGAGGGCCGCCGAGTGGCGGCCCTCCGGTGTCCTTGGCCAGGTCGGTGCTACGCCCTACTCGGCGGCGTGCTCGAGGGCGCAACGTAGGATCGAGGTAACGTGGGCGTCTGCGAGGCGGTAGAAGGCTTGCCGCCCCTCCTTGCGGAAGGTTACTAGGTTGATGGAGCGCAGGAAACGCAACTGATGCGACACTGCCGACTCGCTCATGCCTACCACCGCCGCGATGTCGCACACGCACAACTCCTCGACCGACCACAGCGCCGAGAGGATGCGCATGCGGGTGGGGTCGGCGACGGCCTTAAGCAGCTCGGAGGCTCCGGCGATGGCCCCTGGGGCGGGCATCCCCTGACGGGCCCGGGCCACGGCCTCGGCGTGGACGACCTTGACCTCGCAGACTGCCGGATCAGGGACGGTGGGTGTTGAGACGGCCATATCAATAAGGTAGCACAACGCGAACGGCGTGCCCCGGGCTCACACCCCCAGCGCCCTGATCGCCCTCGCAGCTCTCCTACACACCCTCGAGGGAGGGGTGCGGGCAGGGCTCCACCCCACCTACCGCGCCCAGACCAAACCTGGGCAGTGCGGAAGAGCGCGTTCTTGTGCGACTACCTCCAGCTTGAGTCCCTGCACCCGGAGATCCAGGGAGCCTGAACATCATCGAGGCCTGGGAGGCGCTAACAACTTTGTCTTCATCTTCTACGGCAAGGGCCCCGAAGGCACCAGTGACCGCGACAAGGACCGGGAGACTCTCCCGCGTCGCCCGCGCCTCGACCACCGGCCCCACCACCTCGGCCGCCTCGAGCGGGAGCACCGGCGGCAGGCTCAGCCCCAACCCCGCCAGCAGCCCCAGGCCCAAGTAGGGGCGCACGCGGCTCATCGCACCGGGTTCTCCGGCCCCCGGCCCCGGTAGGTGTCCACGAAAGCGGCGGCGGCTGAGGGGTCCCAGCGCTCCAGCCGCAGGGTCTTGTTCCAGGCCGTGAGGATCACACCCGGCCCCAGGCCCGCTACGGGGGTCACCACCAGCCCGTCCCAGGCCCCGCGGAAGCGGGCCGCCCAGCCCTGGAGGGCCTGCAGCGCGCCCTCGCCCGGCCGGTCATAGTAGACCACCACATTGCCGTGCTCGAGGGAGTGCACCAGCTTCTCCTCCGGCTGGGGGGCGGTGTAGAAGCCCGCGTCCACCCAGTCGGGCCAGTGGGTCCCCGAGGTCGGCGGGCTGCTGACGTAGCGCAGGTCCTGGCCGAGGCTCGAGTGGGCCCGTCCGGCGTCGGCGCCGATCTCCACCCGTCCCAGCGCCGCCGCTCCCTGCGCCACCAGGGCCTCGAAGCCGGCCTCTGCCTGCCGCGCGTGCCACCCCAGCCAGCCCCCGTAGGCCAGGCCGATGGCGGCGAGGGCGGCCACCACCCAGCGCCCGGCGACCCGCCGGGGCGGGGAGGTCTTGGGCGGGTCCTGTCTCGGAGCTCTCGGGCTGGGCGTGCGGTTTCCTCTTGGCCGTTTGCGTGTAGCCGCCTTGGGGGCGAACCGGTTGCTGGGGTTCTTGGACATGGTGAGGGCCTCCTTGATGGCCAGGGCGCTGCCGGTCGCTCGAGCGCGGCCCGGCAGCGGGATTTCTGGACGCGGCGGGGTTGAGGGCGCAGGCAGCCCCTTGTTCGTAGGGAAAGGCCGGGGGTTCACCCCCAGGCCCCGGGTCGGGAAGGTTTCAGCCTGCCACAGGCGCGCCGGGTCAGGCCCGCGGCGGCGGTCGGGGCACCGCGAGGGCGAGCTGCTGGCGCCGCAGTGCCGGTCCAGCAAAGGGCCGAGGGAAGCAGGGCGCGAATAGCCCCGCCCCACCTGCCTCGGCGGCCCAGCAGTGCCCGGCCGGGCACTGCTGGTGACCCCAGGCACAACCTGGATCCGACGGGAGCTGTGGCCCGGCCTGCAGCGCGGGGAGGTGCCCATACCCGGGGCTCGGATGCCCGGCTCCGGCTCGCGGCAACAGCACAAGGAGCGCCGTCAGGGCCAGGACCAGCAGCCCCCGCCCCGGCCCGAGACCCCGCGGTTTATCCGTCCCGCCCTGCGGCCGCTGAAGAGTGCCTCGAGCGGGGCCGGGCCTCAGCCCTCTCCGCGCCATCGGCCGATCCGCCACAGCCACAACCCCCCTGCTAGGGTCATCCCCACCATCACCAGGCCGAGCGGGTTGGCCCCGGCCGCCTCCCCCCATATCACCCCCTGGGCGCTGGGCACCGGCAGGCCCACCGTGCGGGTCAACAGGAAGGCGATCACCAGCAGCAGCGCCAGCCAAGCCCCGCCCCGGTAGCTGCGCGCGGGCGGGGCCCCGGCACCGGGGCGGTCGGCGGCGTCCAGCAGCAGCAGCAGGCCGGTGAACACCGCGTACAGGAGCTGGAAGGAGAGCAGCCCCATGAACAGCAGCGCGTACCAGAAACCGGCGGGCTGCTGGTCCAGCGGCAGATCCCGCCCGCGGAACAGCGCGCCGCACAACCCCCCGCCCAGTGCCCCGCCGAAGCCCAGCAGCTGGAGGAAGAAGGGCAGGGCCAGCAGCGCCAGCGCCCACTGGGGCGCGGGTCGGGGACCGGGAGCCGTCATACTTGAACCATTGTTCATCTTTCTGCTACCTTGAGTCAAGGGGCAGGACGATCGTCCCGGGGAGATCCCCATAGGGTGAACGGAAGAGTGAACAGGCCATGACCGCGCCGCAGACCACCGCCCCCCGCCGGGCCCTGTGGGTCTGGATGCTGGCTTTGACGTGTCTGCACCTCGCGCTCGAGGCCGTGCCCGGGGTCAGGGCGGCGGGCGGAACCTCCGCCGCCCTGACCCTCGAGCAGCTCACTCAACACAACCGACTCCCCGCGCAGCTGTGCGGCGGCCAGCCCTCCGGCGGCCCCGACGACGAAACGCACGGCGACGGCGAGCGCTGCTGGCTGTGCGCCTTTCCGCTGCTGGGAGCTCCCGCTCGGCCCGAACCGGCGGCGCCGCGGGCGGCACGTCTGGAGGTCCCCCCGCGGGGCTACTGCCCGGTCCTACCAGCCCCAACGCGGGCGGCAGCAGCGAGGGCCCCGCCCGCCGAGGCCCGGGGCCCTCAGCCCTTGCCGCTCGCCCGACTCCGGGCGAAGATCCAACCCTGACCCCGCGCAAAAACCCTACCCGAACGCTCGTGGGAGGTCTGTTTGACAAGCAAATTCCGGCCAGCTCTGCTAGCTTTAATGGCCCTAGCGACCGTCCTCGCACCGCTGGCCCGAGCTCACGCCGACGGGGTGATCTCAACCCTCGAGGCGAACGAGCGCCTAAAGGTCAGGCCCACCGAAGTTCGGCTCACCTTTAACGAGCCGGTCGAGCTCAGGTTCTCCACCCTCAAGGTCTACCCCCTGCACGACCCAGCCCGGCTACGCACCCGGACCAAGGCCTTGGTCGGCCGGGTGCTCAGGCTGAAAGGGGACGAGACCCCGCGGGCCGACCTCGGCCCCAAAACCCCCCCGCGCACCACTCGGGCGGCGGTCATCGGCCTGAAGCCCGGCCTCAAGCCCGGGGCCTACATGGTGATATGGCGCGTCCTGTCAGTGGACACCCACCCTAGCGAGGGCTTCTTCGTCCTTCACCTACCGGCCCTAGAGCGTGTTAGGCACTTTGGTGTAGCCGCTGTCCAAGACGGGGTTACAACGTGCCTCGGGCTAGGTCGGAAGAGGCCAGAAGCCGGGTTCAGCACGAGACTTTTCTAAAAGTTCATAACACGCTCTGGGAAACCGGGACACCCGGAGGAGAGCGTCACAGACCGAGGACTACGAGATCAAAGGAGAGCACGAATGTCGATGCCACGAACCCTCATACACGCTGCGCTGCTGGCGCTGGGGCTCACCCTGGCCCAGGCCCCCGTGGTCCGAGTGCAGGACCCCTACGTCCGGTTGGTGCCCCCGACCCTCAAGGACACCGCGGCCTACATGACCCTGGAGAACCTGGGCACAAAGCCTCTGCGGCTTGTCGGGGGGAGCACCCCGGCGGCCGCGATGGTGATGCCGATGCGGGGGGTGAGCGAGGTCCGGGGCGGGCAGGAGGTCAAAGGGATGCGCCCGGTGGAGCACCTCGAGATCCCCCCCAAGGGCCGCCTGGTGCTCAAACCCGGCGGCGATCACCTGATGCTGGTGGGGCTCAAAGCCCCCCTCAAGGAGGGCCAGAAGATCCCGCTCACCCTGCGCTTCGCGGGGGGCCTGAGCCAGACTCTGGAACCGACCGTGCAGGCGAGGTGAACATGTCCGACCCTATCCAAGGCCCAGACCATGGCCGAACCCGAGCCCAACCCCTGAGGCGGCCACTTCAGGCCGTCGGCCTGCTGACCGGGGCGGTGGGCTTGGCGGCCCTGCTAATCTTCGCCCTGCCCCGCATGGGGGCCTACAAGCCTTACGGCACCCCGCTGCTCGATCCCCGGCCCGCTGCCGACTTCCGCCTGACCGGCTCCGACGGCAAGGCGTACACCCTAAAGAGCTTCCGCGGCAAGGCGGTGCTGATCTTCTTCGGCTTCGTCAACTGCCCCGACGTCTGCCCCACCACCCTGGCCGAGCTGAGCAAGGTGTACCAGGCCCTCACCCCTGCCGAGCAGGGGCGGGTGCAGGTGCTGATGATCACCGCCGACCCCGAACGCGACACCCCGGCGGTGCTGGAGAAATACGTGACCTTCTTCGACCCCCGCTTCCTCGGGCTCACCGGGACCCCCAACCAAGTGGCCGAGGTGGCCAAGGGCTACGGGGTTTTCTACCAGAAGTCGCAGATCAAGTCGGCCCGGGAGTACAGCGTCGACCACACCGCCAGCGTCTTCCTGGTCGACCCCCGGGGCCGACTGCGGCTGATCTACGGCTACGGCAAGGCCCGGCAGACCGACCGGGTGTTGCAGGACCTGCGCTGGGTGCTGAAGGGCTGAACGCGGGGAAGGAAGGGCACAGCCCCAGAACCACCTGACCCGGCCGTCTGAATACTTTTCCAACCTTGACACTCATCTTAAGGCGGGGCTAAACTATTGGCGTGAATAGTTTAGCCCCGCCTAAATATGACCTCTCCGAGGCCCGGCAGGACTCCCTCCAGCAGGTCCTGCTGCTGGGCAAGGGCGTGCGGCTCACGGAGGCGGGGTACAAGGTAGCGCTGGAGGTGCTGCGCCACCACCGGCTGCTGGAAACCTACCTGCACCAGGCCCTGGGCTACGGCTGGGAGGAGGTGCACGCCGAGGCCGAGCGGCTCGAGCACCACATTTCCGAGGCCTTCGAGGCCCGCATTGCCGAGTGGCTGGGCCATCCCTCGCACGACCCTCACGGCGATCCCATCCCCACCGTCCACCTCGAGCTGCCCGATTCCCAGCCCTCCAGGCGACTGACTGCCCTCGGGGGCGGTGAATGGGGGGTGGTGACCCGCGTGGCCACGCAGGACCAGGACAGCCTGAACCTCTTCGCGCACCTGCACCTGCGGCCTGGGGCCAGGGTGGAAGTGCTCGAGCGCCTCGAGCAGGGAGTGCGGGTCCAGATCGGTAAAGAACGCTTTCTGCTGCCCATCAGCCTGGCTCAGGCGCTATGGGTAGCTGAGGAAGGTGGACGACTCGCCGATAGCTCATAGCTAATAGCCGATATGAGCTATCGGCAATAAGCAACGAGAGGTACATATGAGGAGCTTTCTTCCCAAACTGTTCTCCCGCCGCCAGGTGCTTCGCAGCCTGGGCGGGGTTGCCAGCGTGGCCGGCGCGGCGGCCTTGGGTCTTGGCCAGGGGTCGAAACCGGCCCCCCAGGGCGAAGTCGGTGGCCACAGCGGTCACTACATGGGCGCCGCCGACCCCAAGCAGATGGGCCACGGCAACAACCTGACCGTGGGGGCGGTCGATCACCAGGCCAACGGCTTCGACCCTCTGCGGCTTTTGGTGGACTGGGACTACGGCAAAGTGAGCACGCTGCCCAGCGGCCAGACCCTGCGCGAGTACGAGTTCGTGGCCCAGGAGAAGGAGATCGAGATCGCCCCTGGGGTGTTTTTCCCGGCCTGGACCTACAACGGGCGCGTGCCGGGCCCTACCATCCGCTGCACCGAGGGCGATCGCATCCGGGTGCGCTTCACCAACAGCTCGAGCCACCCCCACACCATCCACTTCCACGGCATCCACCCCGCCGAGATGGACGGCACGCCGCTGCCCGGCAACGGCGGCCTGGTCCAGCCGGGCCAGAGCTTCACCTACGAGTTCACCGCCGAGCCCTTCGGCTGCCACCTCTATCACTGTCACTCCCTCTCGCTCAAGCGCCACATCCACAAGGGCATGTACGGGGCCTTCGTCGTCGATCCCAAGGGAGGTCGCCCGCCCGCGCGCGAGTTCGTGATGGTGATGAACGCCTTCGATACCAACTTCGACGGCGGCAACGAGGTCTACGCGGTCAATAGCGTGGCCTTCGAGTACGCCCGGCGGGCCATCCCGCTGAAGCTGGGCGAGCTGGTGCGGATTTACCTGATCAACGTGCTCGAGTTCGACCCCATCAACACCTTCCACCTGCACGCCAACATGTTCGACTACTACGACCACGGCACCACGCTCGAGCCCACCCTGCGCCGGGTGGACACCATCTCCCAGGTGCAGGGACAGCGGGGGATCGTCGAGTTCCGCTACAAGTTCCCCGGGATGTACATGTTCCACCCCCATGTCTCGGAGTTCACCGAACTGGGCTGGATGGGGCACTTCAACGTGGTCAGGCCCGAAGACTTCGCCCAGGCCCTGCAGAGCGTGGGGCTCGATGCGGCCTGGGACCAGAAGAGCCTCCAGGGCAGCACCGTGCCCTGGAAAGGGGGTGAGCAGGCGTGAGCGTCGAGCGCAACACCACACCTGCGAACAAGGGAGGCTTTGGCTGGGCGCTAGCGCTGGTGCCGCTGTTGCTGCTGGGCCTGGTGCTGGCCTACCTGGTGACGACGGGCGGCGGGTTGCGGGAACTGGCCGGGCCTCCGCTCGAGAAGGTCACCATCCAGCGCATCACCCTGCCCGAGCCCGGCGTGATCCAGGTGGAGGTCGTCAACGACGGCCCGCAAGCGGTCACCATCCCCCAAGTGCTGGTGGACGAGGCCTACTGGGAATTCAGCGCCGAACCCTCCACGACCATTCCCCGGCTGGGGCGGGCCACCTTCACCATCCCCTACCCCTGGGTCGCGGAGGAGGCCCACGCCGTCACCCTGATCACCCGCCTGGGCACCACTTTCGAGGGGGAGATTCCGGCGGCGGTGCAGACTCCAAGCCTCGACGCCGGCCTGTTCTGGCGCTTTGGCCTGGTGGGCCTGTACGTGGGCGTCGTGCCGGTGGTGCTGGGGATGCTGTGGTACCCCTGGATGCGCCGCCTGGGCAGGCGGGCCATGAGCTTCGTCCTCTCCCTCACGGTGGGGCTCTTGGTCTACCTGGCGGTGGGCACCTGGCTCGACGCGCAGGAGTTCGCCGCCGAGCTGCCCGCCTTCTGGCAGGGGATTCCGGCGGTGATCCTGGTGGCCCTGATCGCCCTGGGCGTGCTCGTGGCCACCGGAAGCCACCGACCGGGCGCTTCCGGCGAGCGCAGCCCCCTGAGCCTGGCCTACCAGATCGCGCTGGGCATCGGCCTGCACAACCTGGGTGAGGGCCTGGCGATTGGCGCGGCCTTCTCTGCCGGGGAAGCGGCACTGGGCACCTTCCTGGTGCTGGGCTTCACCCTGCACAACATCACCGAAGGGGTGGGGATCGTGGCTCCCATAGTGCGGCAGAACCCCGGCCTCAAGCACTTCGCGCTGCTGGCCCTGCTGGCGGGGGGGCCGGCCATCCTGGGCACCTGGATCGGGGGCTTCGCCTTCAACCCGGTGCTGGCCACGCTCTTCCTGGCCGTCGGGGTCGGAGCCATCCTGCAGGTGGTGTGGGAGGTGGGCAGGCTGGTGGCCAAAGACAGCGCCCGGCTCGAGCTTCCCACCCTCAACTGGGTCAACCTCGGCGGCTTCGTGGCCGGGGTCGCGGTCATGTACCTTACTGCCTTCATGGTGAAGTTCTAGAGGGTGTTATGGACTTTAGGGCTAAGCCGGGGGGATGAGCCGGAAGCGGTACCCGAGCGACGTGAGCGACGGGGAGTGGGGGTTCGTGGCCCCCTACCTGACCCTGATGCGCGAGGACGCGCCGCAGAGGGGATACGCCCTGAGGGACGTGTTCAACGGCTTGCGCCGGGTGGTGCGGGCGTACACTCCTGATCCCGGCAGAACCCCTTCTCTCTAAAAGGGGTACTGACCCCCAAGGGAGGTCGAGAACCGCTTGCACCACAAGCGGGATGTGGTGTTCGGGGAGAATGCTTCGCGGAGCCGGAAGAGGGCGGTAGGGCTGATGTGCCTACGGAGCGTAATCCAGAGCCTCTTGCATCTCAAGAAGCAGCCGGTGTTGTGCTCGGTCAGGAGGTTCTCAGCCAGCCCTCAAGCTCTGTTGAGGTTGATTCAAGGATTGTGATAAAAGCCTGCCTCAAGGGGTGTCGAACCCGTGGTGACAACCGCCTACCGTAGAATGGTTCGTGTTACCTCAACACCTTGAATCCCCACTCGCGTTCATCATCCAGCTGAGCGACATCCATCTCCATCACTCAAAACCGAACCCCGTTCTAGATCGGGCTGCCCGGATCGTGGATGCCATCCGGGGGATTGAGCCCGGGCGGGCACGGCAGTGCGTGCTGCTGGTGACCGGCGACGTAGCCTTCAGCGGCAAGCCGGAGGAGTACCGGCTGGCGTCGGATTTTTTGGCAGGCCTCCGGCAACGTCTTGAGTCAGAGACCGACAACCCCGTCGAGGTCATCCTAATTCCAGGCAACCACGACTGCGACTTCGCTTTCGACTCTAAGGCCCGCGGTTTGCTTCGGGATGCAAGCCTCAATTGTGGGGACGCCGATGCCTCGGTCGTGGACATCGCGACCAATGTGCAGAGCGCTTTCTTCGAGTTTCGTTCAACTTTCGCTAAGGGCGCATGCCCTCAAGGCTTGGAGCGCCTGTTCCAAACCGTAGAGATCCCGGTCGCAGGCGGCAGGCTTTACGTGAACGCCTATAACACCGCGTGGCTGTCCACCTTGAGCGAAAAGCCGGGAGAACTCTTCATGCCGGTCACGCGGCTGACGCCTCCTGACCAGCGTGACGGACTGGTGGTCAGCGTCTTCCACCACCCGTACGGTTGGCTCGAGCCGAACAATGCCCGCGACTTTCGTAACCTCATTGAGCGCACCTCCGATTTTGCCCTGACCGGCCATGAGCACGTCCCCGGGGTGCGGGACGTGAGCAACCGGGACGGGTCAACCCAGCACTACATCGAGGGCGGGGTGCTACAGGACAATGATGACCCTGCCCAGAGCTGGTTCCACGTGATCGTCCTCGACCTGCTTAACAACCAGCACAAGACGGTGACCCTGACCTGGAACGGGGAGCGCTACTCCACCTCCTGTGAGGACGCTTGGTCCAGCATCCCCTGGAATTCCTTGCGGCAGCGTAGGGAGTTCCAGTTCCAGCAGGGCTACGCCGAGGAGCTCGACCACAGTGACTTCCGCTTCAGTACCGCCCGGCGGCAATTCTCTCTCAGCGACCTCTTCCTCTACCCCGAACTGACGGTGTCATCGCCCCGGGACCAGGCCAGACGCATCGACCCGAAGCTGGGCAAGCCGGAGGCCACCCGGGTCCGGTCGGGGCAATTCCTCGACTTCATTCGCGAACACCGCAAGGTCATGCTCTACGGACCAGAGAAGTCCGGCAAGACCACCCTGAGCAAGCGCCTGCAGGTGGAGCTGTACGAAGCCGGGATGGTCCCCGTTCGGCTGGACGTGAGTCGCCTCAAGGACCTGCAGCCTGTATAAAGTGTGGAAAGCCGTCGAGAAGATATTCGAAGAGCAGTACGACAAGGGCACCGAGGCCTACCGCCAGCTACCGGAGGAGAAGCGGGCCTTCATCGTGGATAACTTCCACTCGGAGGTTCTCGACTACCGGCAGAAGGAAGCGCTGGTGGAGCAATTGACGAAGCTAGGCGATTATATCGTGCTGTTCAGCGGGGACGAACTCGCTGTTGACGAGTTCGTCATCGCCCGGAGCCTGAAGCCTTTGCTGGAGTTCAAGCGCTGCGAGATCCAGCCGTTCGGTTACTCCCTCCGCTCACAGCTCATCCGGCGCTGGTACGCCACCTCCGACGCCTATACCAGTGACGTGGCAGCCCTCCGTCGGAAGTGTCTGCAGGTGGAGCAGTTCGTGAACAACATGCTCGGCGCCCAGCTGATCACCCCGTACCCCTTCGCCGTGCTGATCATCCTGCAGCAGATCGAGACCAGCCTGGGGCACGATATCACCTCGGCCTCCTACAGCGCTTTCTGCGAGCTGTACGTCAAACAACAACTGGCCCTGATGAGCGAGGTGACGAGGATTGAGCTGGGCACTTTCGGGGCGGTGCTGGAGGAGCTCGCCTACCGGCTGTACGACAGCGGGCAGCGCACGATCTCCCGGCCGGCCTTCGAGGCACTGGTCGCCGAGTACAGCAGGTCCAAGCTGATCAAGGTTGACCCGCAGCGGCTGATCGACGCCCTGCAGTCTCGCGGTTTCCTCCGCAACATCGCCTCAGGCGTTGAGTTTTTGTACAACTATCAGTTCCACTACTTCACCGCCGCCCACGTCGACTC
Organism: Calidithermus terrae; assembly: GCF_003574345.1. NCBI lineage: Bacteria > Thermotogati > Deinococcota > Deinococci > Thermales > Thermaceae > Calidithermus > Calidithermus terrae. The sequence continues at coordinate 19,762 of NZ_QXDL01000025.1, read as the reverse complement.
CTTGCTCAAAACAGACCCGGACAAGGGCCGCGAGGTGGTGGCAGGGCTGGTGGAGAACCTGCACCTTGAGAACAACGCCAACATCCTTGTGCTGCTGGGTCATCTGTCTAAGGATCCCCGAATCATGCGGGCGGTCCTCGAGAATGCACGGAGCCTTCTCGGAACTCAACAAGCCTGCGACTTCGACCGGAGCACGGAGTTCGTGGCCCGCCTGACGGATCGGGTACCTCAGCTGGTGTTCCGGGACGGTGACCCTGAGGCCAACCACACCGAGAAGCTCAAGCTCCACGACGCCCGGGCAGAGGGCGACCAGGAAGCTCGGACGACCGCCGAGACCCTGGCCCAACCCGACCCCGAGCGCTACGACCACTCCGTGGATGAGATCGACGAAACCCTGCGCAACTTCATCACCCTGAACAGGGTGTCGAAGACGGTGGACGTCATGGGTCAGATGCTGCGCAGCTACGCCGGCAGCATCGACGGTGAGACCAAGGTCCGGGCGATGCGCGAGTGCTACGACCTGACCATGCGGGGGCTGGGCCTCCTCTACACCCTTATCGAAAACAACCTCGAGGAGGCCGTGCAGTTCGTGGGTGAGTTGTTCTTAGAGCGGCTGCCCACCTGGAAAAGCCTCGAGAAGCGCGAGCTCGAGGAGCGGGCCCGGCATTTCATCTTCAACCTCTGTACGGCGCTAGCCCAGGCTTTTCTCCAGCGGCTCACCAACGCCGTGGGCGCCCAAAACTTGGAGCTGGTTTTCAACAGCCTGCTGGAGGACGCACCGGTGTCTTATCATCTGATCGACTACTGTATCCGCACTTGGGCGCTCGACCAGGTGGACATCCACCGGGTGAGGGAGCTCAAGAAGCTGACCCGCAGCAAGCTCCTCGCCTACACCCTGCTGATGCGGCTCACCCTCACCCACTTCTACCTCTATCATGTAGACCCGCGGAAAGCGCAGCAGATCTGCGCGGAGCTCGGCATCGAGTACCGCGCCGCTATGCTTGCCGACCTTCGGGGAAGAGACCAAAAGCGCAACCCGCACCGCGGCTGACCTCCGGAGGCTCGGGATTGGGGCTTATCTTGCTGACCAGAGTCGTCGCATAAACCCAACCCTCCTGCATGTCACGTGCTAGTGCTCAGCTCCAAGGACGAGGCCGAGAGCATGCCCAGCGACCTGGAGGGCGCGGCCGCCTACCTGGCCAAGCCGGCGCGCCTCGAGGCGGTCGACCGCCTCACCCGGGGGGCGGAAGCCCCCTCCGCCCGGTGGGGAGGGCACGGGCGCTGCGCGCGGCTGCGGGGCCTGGTTCACGTTCACCCCAGCCCGAAGAGGGCCTCTCCCTCAGTGACGGCCGCGGGGCCCGCCGGGCCGGTCGCCCCCGGCCCTCCCGCCATACTGGCGCAGGAAGCGCGCGCCCTTCTCGGTGACCTCGGCGTCGCCCCTGGCCCGCAGCTCGCGCATGTGCCGGGCCACCTCCTCCGGCCGGGCGGCCTGCGACGGGGTCTCATTGCCCCAGTTGTCGATCCAGAAGAAGCCGTCGGCCCGGTAGTGCAGCCCGAGCCCCTCGCCCGAGCGCAGGAACATCAGCAGCCCGTAGGGCACGCCCGCGGAGTCCTGCCGCGCTGTGCGGTGCGGCGCCGGGGGCAGCGGGGGCGGCGGTCTGGGGGGCTGGCGCTCGTCGAAGCGCACCCAGCTGGTACTTCAGCCACCGGTGCTCCTCGCTCTCCCCCGCCCCGTAGGGGCACGCCGAGGCCCCCTGCACGTGGTAGAAGTGCCAGCGCCGCCGCAGGGGGAAGCGCGGGCGCAGGGGCCGGCCGCAGTGCTTGCACACGTACTCGCCCGCGCGCAGCTCCTCCTTGTGGGCCGCGTCCCCCCCTCGCTGCAGGTGGGCGAAGAGCAGGTTGACCTCGGCCGGGGGCTGGCGGCGGGCGTCGAGCGCGGTGAACATCCCTGGAGCCAGTATAGTGCGCAAAACCGCCGCCCCCGGGCCACACCACGCCCCGGCGCCGGCGGGCCCGGTGCCCACTACAGGCGCCGCAGGGGGATGCCGTCAAGGGCCAGGTGGAGCCACTGCGAGGCGTAGTACCCCGCCAGGGACCCCCACAGCAGGGCGGGCTCGAGGCCCTCCAGCCACCCGCGCAGCGGCAGCAGCAGCGGGCTCAGGTACAGCAGGCGGCTGAGGGGCCCCAGCACCCAGTGGTGGGCCAGGCCGCGGTGGCGGAAGAGCAGCCCGTAGGGCAGCCACACCAGCTTCAGCGGCCCCCAGCGCCGGGCGGCGAGGACCGGGTAGCGGGGGAAGTTGTCGAGGTCGGGGGTGACCCAGAAAGTCCCCAGCGCGTAGCCCAGCGCCGCCCCCAGCCACAGCGGCTCGCGCCAGTCCAGGCCGAGGGCGCTGCCCGCCAAGGCAGCGCCCTCGCCGAACAGCAGGTTGGCTCGCTCGTGGACCTCGCCCGCCGGCATCGCGACCTACACCGCCGGCGCGCTGGCCAGCGCGCCGGGGAGGCTGAGGGGGTCACTAACGAAGCTCACCCCCTCCAGCACCCCTCGTACCACCAGCCCGTCCCAGCGCCCGGCGTACAGCAGCAGGGGCTGGGCCCAGTGCAGCCGCACCCCCTGCAGGTAGGCCAGGTCGGCGGCGTAGATCTGGTCGCTGGACCCGCGCCGCCGCAGGTCGTGCAGCAGCCCGGGGGGCGGCTCGAGCACCAGCGGCTCGTGCAGGCTCCACACCAGGTAGTCGGCCCCGGTGCGCCGGAAGACCTGCTGTGCCTGGCGCTCGTAGTCGTGGTAGGCCTTGAGCGACTGCAGCAGCAGCACGCCCTCGCGGGGGCCCTCCCCGCCGCCGGAGAACTGAACCCGCACGGCGCCCTGGTAGCGGTTGAGGATCACGGACATGGCGACCTCCTATCTCCTATGCTTCTTACATATATCACCAAGCTCGGGAAGGGGCAAGGGCGCTTGACGATTTCCCCGTGCTTGTGCTAGCCTCCAGCTAGCTCACGGGAGGTCGTGAGCCGTACCACCGAAAGGTGGACCTCCTATCACGAATCGCCGCCCTGAACAAGGGCGGTGGTTCGTTTTTCCCGGATAGGAGGCCGGCTGGGGCTGGGACCTGGGCCCGTTCGGGTCCACCCGCCCCGCGCCCCTCGCGCTACCTGACCAAAGCCTTAAGGTTCCTTCATGCCTGAAGGCATATGATGCTACAGTGAATGTTGATAGGGAAAGGGAAACGGAATAGGGAGGATGCCGAGGAAGTACCTGTACCATGACCCCGCCTGGTTGCGCCGCGAGCTCAAAAAGCATCGCAGCATCAGGGTGCTCTGCCAGATGCACGGCTTCAAGCCGGCCACGGTGATCGACTACCTCGCGCGCCACCCCGAGGTCAAAGCCCAGGTCGCCGACCTGCTCCTGCCCTCCCCTCCGGGTCCGGGCAAGGGGACGCCGGAGCGCGCCCGCCTGGCCTCGCTGCGCCGCCACAAGCAGGACTGGACGGTGGAGGAGCTGCGCGAGCAGAACCTGCCGCTGTACTGGAACCACGGCTGGCTGCTCGAGCAGCTGCGGGAGCTGCGCTCGGTCGAGGAGGTCGCGCGCCAGCACGGCTACAAGCCGCTCACGCTGCAGTCCTACGTCTTCCGCCACCCCGAGCTGCGCCGCGCGGTGGAGGAGCTGCGGCTGGAGCGGCGGGAGAAGCTGCAGGGGGTGCACCTGCGGCTGCCAGGGGAGCTTTCCGAGCGGCTGGCCCAGGACCCGCGCTCGAAGATCGGCCTGGTGGAGAAGGCGGCCCGGTGGAAATTGAGCCAGAACCAGAAACAGGACCAGAACCCTACTCGCGAAGCACAAGAAGCGCAGGAGGCGCAGGATGAACAGCAAGGATAAATACAGCCTCATCCGCTTGGGGCGGAAGGTGTTCCCGACCCGCCCCCACTGGGAGGTCGAGGCCCTGCAGGCCCAGGGCCTGCCGCTGTACTGGAACAGGGAGTGGCTGGCCGGCGAGCTGCGGCGCCTGGGCTCGGCACGCCGGCTGGCCCAGGAGTGGGGCTATCCCTGGGGCGAGGTCGCTCGCTTCGCGCGCCAGTTCGGCCTGGCTGCCCCCGGGCACCGGCCCTGGAAAGCCACCTTCGTCATGCTGGACAAGGACCTCCTCAAGCAGGTGGAGCAGTCCCGCAAGGCCGCCGGCGTCTCGCGCAACCGCTGGATCGTGCAGGCGCTGGAGGAGTACCTCGCCCACGAGGACGCGGCCAAGGCGCAGGGCGGGTCCCGGCTGACCAACTAACCCCGACAAGACTGAAGGGGCCCGGTGGGCCCCTTTTCCCGTCGCTGTCTGTGCCTGTGTCCGTACCCCGTACTTTTGCCCGGCTAGACCCCCGCCAGCAGCCCGGCGACCAGCCGGCCGTAGGCCTCCTCGAAGCCCGGCGGGGCCGCCTCGAAAAGGCTGGCCCGCCGGGGCGGCTGGCTGTAGATGAGGCGCTGGCCCGGCAGGGCGGTGAAGCTCAGGCTGTCCCCCTGAACCACCAGCTCCCCGTGCAGCGGCAAGGCCAGCAGGCGCTCCAGGCGCCCGGGGGGGATCGGGCTGTCGGCCTCCACCCACCACTGCCCGCGCCGCTCGAACCAGCGGCGGAGGACGGCGTGGTAGGCCTGGGGCCCCGCGCGCACTGCGCCCCAGCCCCCCTTCAGGCCCAGCTCACGCAGCGCGCCGCGCAGTGGCCCGCTGGCCTCGTGGGGCACCCCGCGCAGGTGGAAGATCTGGCGGTCGGCGGCCTCGCCCGGCCGACCGTCCAGCGCCACCGCCGCCCGGAAGCCTTCGGGAGTCCAGGCCCAGCCGAGGTAGGCCCGGCACGGGGTGCGGGCGCCGGCCGGCCTCGTCGGGAGCCGCCCACGGCGGCCCTCCCCCGCGCGCTGGACCAACCAGAGCCCGGCGGTGCAGTCGGCCAGGGCCCGCTCGAAGGCCTCGCGGGGGCCGCCCACGGGGAACAGCTCCCACACCGCCGCCTCAAGCACCTCCCGCGCCGCGGCGGGCGCGGTGACGTGGGGGTCAGGGGGGACGACAACGTGCATCACGCCCTCCCCGCCTCCCGCACGGCCGGCCGGGAACCCTCGCCCCGCGCGCCGTCCCCAGCGCAAGGGTCCAGCAGCCGCCAGGCACCCTCGCCCTCCAGGGCGGCGGGGTCGTAGTAAACCCAGCGGTCGCCGGGCTGGGCCGGGGGAACCGCCTCCACCGCGCGCACCGGGCTGTGCGCCCAGCGCCTGCGCAGGGCGGAGGAGTCGAAGCCCACCAGCACCACCTCCTGCCGGTTGTAGAGCCGGGAGAGGGCCTCGAGGTTGGCCCCCACGGCCACCCCACGGCCCGCCAGCCCCTCGGGGGCCTGCCGGAGCACGAACAGCCGCTTCACCTGCCGCCCGTTCCGGCGGCTCTGCCGCCGGAATTGCAGCGTCAGGGCGGTGAAGCGCTCGCGCACCACCTCCGGGGGCTCCTCGGGGTGTACCTGTTGTCTCGTCATGCTTACCTCCTATCAGGGATTAGTATATCCGTTCTATTCGGTGTCTTTGGTATCCCCAGAACCGATAGGGGGCGGCCCTGGCGCTCGTGGCGCCCCTTCCCGGCGGACACCCCCTGGCCACCGCGCCTTGAGGCCGCCCTGGCCGAGGCGCTGCCGGGGGAGCTCCAGGACCACAACCCCCACCGACCGCCCCCGCGGGGGGGCGGTTATTGTTGCTATACTTGCTCTTGATAGGAGGTAAAGGTATGAACCACCAACAAGAGCAGGCCATGCGGCACCTCGAGGGACCGGCCCTGGTCTTCGCCGGCGCAGGGGCCGGCAAGACCCGCACCCTCACCCACCGGGTCAAGCACCTCGTCGGGGAAGGGGTGGACCCCCACGGCATCACCCTGGTGACCTTCACCAACAAGGCCGCCGGGGAGATGAAGGAGCGCATCGCGCGCCTGCTGGAGGCCCCCCTGGCCGAGGCGGTGTGGGTCGGCACCTTCCACCGCTTCTGCCTGCAGGCGCTGCAGGTCTACGGCAGCGAGGTCGGCGTGGCGCAGGCGCGGGTGCTGGACGCGCACGAGCAGCAGCGGCTGGCCGAGCGCCTGATCGACGCCCTCTTCCCCAAGGGCAACCGGCCCGACGGCTTCACGGTCCGCGCCGCGCTGGGGGCGGTGAGCCGGGCGGCCAACAGCGGCTGGGACGACGTGCAGCTGGCGACGATGTACGCCGACCTCACCGAGAAGATCGTCAACTTCCGGTGGGCGTACGCCGACGCCAAGAAGGAGCTGGGCGTGCTGGACTACGACGACCTGCTGCTGCAGGGGGTGAGGCTGTTCAAGCTGGGCCGGGCCGCGGCGGCCATGGCGCGGCGGCGCTGCGTGCAGCTGATGGTGGACGAGTTCCAGGACACCAACGCGGTGCAGCTGGAGCTGGTGCGGGCGCTGGCCCCCGGGGCCAGCCCCAACCTGATGGTCGTGGGCGACCCCGACCAGTCCATTTACGGGTGGCGCGGGGCCGATTTCCGCACCATCCTGCGCTTCCGGCAGCTCTACCCCACGGCCAGGGTCTACGGGCTGTACGCCAACTACCGCTCGCAGGCCCACGTGGTCCGGCTGGCCAACCAGGTGATCCGGGGCAACCGCGAGCGCAAGCCTGAGGAGCAGCTCCCGGTGCGCGAGGCCGGCGAGCCGCCGCTGCTGGTCAAGGCCCAAACCCGCGAGGAGGAGGCGCGCTTCGTGGCCGACGCCGTGGCCTTCAGCCACGAGCAGGGCGTGCCCTACGAGGAGATGGCCGTGCTGATGCGGGCCAACTTCCTCTCCCTCGAGGTCGAGCGGGCGCTGCGGGAGCGCAAGATCCCCTACCAGCTCGTGGCCACCAGCTCCTTCTACGAGCGGCGCGAGGTTCAGCTGGTCCTCACCGCCCTCAAGGCCCTGCTGCGGCCGGACCCGCTCAACGTGGGCTTCCTGGTCGAGGAGCTTGTCGAGGGCGCGGGCGCGGCGGGGGTGAGCAAGGTGCTCGAGGAGGGGAAGGCCGGCGGGCTCGGCCCGCTGGAGGCCTTCTGCGACCCCGCCTGCCTCAAGGGCCTGCGCAGCGAGCAGGCCCGGCAGGACGCCCGCCGCCTGGCCTCGGCCCTGCGCCGCCACGCCCCCTACGTCCACACCGCCCCCCCGCGGGAGGTGCTGGAGGAGCTGCTGGAGGGCATCGGTTTCGCCGCCTTCCTGGCGCGCGAGGCCGACGGGTCGGCGGAGGCCCTCCTCAGCCGCGAGCGCAACGTCGAAGCCCTGCTGGAGCAGGTCCAGCGCTGGCGGGAGAAGAACCCCGACGCGCCGCTGGGCGACCTGCTGAGCGCGCTGTCGCTGGAGGCCGTCGAGAGCGCCCCCGAAGGCCGCGGGGTGCGGCTGATGACCGTGCACGCCTCGAAGGGCATGGAGTTCAGCGTGGTCTTCCTCTTCGGCTTCAACCAGGGGGTCTTCCCCCTGCGCAAGGCCCAGGACGACCTCGAGGCCCTCGAGGAGGAGCGCCGGCTGTTCTACGTGGCGGTGACGCGCGCCAAGGAGCAGCTCTTCCTGTCGTGCTCGCTCAAGAGCCCCAAGGGCGCCCAAAGCCCCTCGCCCTTCCTCGCCGAGGTGCAGCTCGAGCAGCTCGACTACGACCCCGCCCTCGGCTTCCACGGCCGCGGCGCCACCCGCGCCGCGGCGGCGCTGTTGAGCCTGTAGGGCATAGCCACAGCCTGGAGCAGCCCCCGGTCAAATGACCGGGGGCCTTTTCCGCGGGTGGCATAATACAGGGTATGTCCAGCGTGCGCAGGCTATGGGAGAAAGTCCTGGAAGCTGCCGAGGAAGACTTGGTCCGGGAACTGGTCCACAGCCTCAAGGCCGAGGAGGCCGAGGCGATCTGCGGGCGGGGGATCGCGGCCGTCGCGGCCTACGCCCTTCCCCGCGCCGAGCCGCCCGACCTGCTGGCCTTTCTGGAGATGGACGCCCGCCCGGCGGTGCTGTGGCGCGGGGACGAGCGGGTGATGGAGGGGGAGCTGCTGGAGATCGCCTTCCACGTCGAGGAGCACCCCGACCCCGGCTACCGCCTGGAGCTGGTGGGGGCCGCCGAGCCCGCCGAGCCCGTTGCCCGCTGAGGGGTGCCGAGGTAAGCTAGAACGGACACGGAATCAGGAGGCCCCATGACCTACCACGTTTCCCGAATTCGGCTCCAGGACGGCGTTTGCGACGACCCCTACGGCCAACCCAGCTACGTCGCCATCACCCGCGACGACGAGCTCGTGTGCGTGGTCTGCCCCTACGAGGGCAGCACCCCGGCCGACCTCGAGCACGCCCGGCAGCTCGCGCTGCGCCTCGAGCTGACCCACGGGGTGCCCACCGACGTGCTCGAGGAGCTCGTGGAGCGGAAATTCACCCAGCACGAGCGCAACCGCATGCTCGAGGCACTGCGGAGCTTCGTGTCTCTCGCGCTGCGCACGTCCCGCGTGCCCACCCGCCACCTGCGCCCGGGCGAGGAGCTGCAGGCCGGCGCCCGCCGGCGCCGGCCGGTGTTGCCCAGCTTTGACGTCGAGGAGGAGGGGCAGGAGCTCTAGCCCGCCGCCACGGCCGGTTCCGCCAGGACCGGCCGTTCCGCGCGCAGGGCGTGGACGTAGCCGTAGGCCAGCGCGTGGATCGGCTGCAGCCGCGCGCGCCGGACCCAGCGCACCCGCACCCACTCGAAGCCCCCCTTGAAGCCGTAGTACAACGCCCACAGCGGCAGGTCGAGCTCCTGGCGCGGCGACAGCGCGTACAGCCCGTCGGAGTTGAGCGCGCGCACCAGGCTCTGGGCGTCGGTGCGCAGGAGCACCCGCCGGTGCCCGGCCAACCTCGCCTGGTGCAGCCCCTGGATCACCGCGATCAGCTCGGCGCGGTGCGGGTGGACCGGCCCCTCCATCGGCGGCAGGCGCAGCGCGTGGGGCGAGCCGTGCCCGTCCTTATGGGACCAGCCCACCAGCGCCCGCTTGGGCTGGCACGGGCGCCCCAGCACCACCGCCCAGACCGCGTAGCGGCTGGCCTCCCCCGCGAGCACCGACCCGTCCGTCCAAAGTGTGACCATCAGCTTAGCCTCTTAACCCCCTTCCGGGGCCTGGACCAGACTACGTCCCGGCGGGAGGGTCGCCGGGTCATCCGCAGTTGACGCGGCTGCCGTCACAGGCCCTTATTCAAGCTATCAAATCCTTTGAGAGGAGGCGTTGGACTTGCCGCGGCGGCGAGTGCGATTGCCGGCTGGTATCGCTCCAGGCAGAAGGGGTGCACATGCCGGTTCGTGTCGTCGACCGTGAACACCTGGCACCGGCCATGGGGGCCGAGCCACGTCACGGTAAGAGCCCCGGCTGGTCGGGGGAAGCCCGGGGCAGCCGGTCGAGGTAGAAGGCGAGCACCCGCCCCGAGGCCGCCTCCCGAGCCGCCACCACCTTGCTTCTCCACACGGCGGAGCTCCGCTTGAAGGGCACCCGGTCCTCGAAGGTCACCGTCCCCTCCGAGGGAAACCCCTGGGGGTGCAGGGGGTGGGCCCGGGGCAGCACGAACCCCGAGCCGACCGAGTTCCGGCCGCGCCTGGGGCCGTGGGCCAGCGAGTACAGCACCTTCCCGTTGGGCGCGACCAGGACCGCGTGCACGTCGGTCTCGTGCTCCTGGACGACCCGGCGCAGGGCCGCCTGGTGGGAGGCCCCAGAGTGCCGGGCCAGGTGGAAGACCGCCAGGGGGCCGTAGCCGTGTGCCTGGAGGCTGGCCTCCAGCAGGTGCCCGGGCATCATCAGGCGGGCGGCGGCCTCGAAGCACAGGTTCTCCTCAGCCTGCGTGGCCAGCGCGCGGTTCTTGAAGAACAGCGACCTGAGGTACCCGTCGAGCTCGCCGTCGAGGGCCATCTGGAAGAGATGGTGGGCCAGCTCGTGCAGCCCGGTGAAGGCGAGCCTGGCCCGGGGCTCACGCGGGTCGATCAGGATGACCCGCTCCCCCTCCGGGGTGGTGAACGCCTTGTTGACCTCCCCCTCCTTAACGGTGACGCCCAGCTCGGCGGCCAGGCGCCGGAAGTCGCGGCTGTAGCCGTGCCGGCGGTGGAACTCGTCGACCGCCTCTAAGAAGGCGGCCCGGATCTCGGCGAAGTCGGGGTCGCGGTCGTCCCACACCCCTCGAGACTAAACCGGCTCCAGGGAAAGGGCGGTGCGTTAATCACTCGAGCGCCCGCTTGAGCTGGAGGAACAGGATGTGCCAGTCCTCGCCCCGCTCGGGGTACTTGCCGCGCAGGCGGATGCCCAGGAGCATCCGCTGCCAGTCAGGGTCGCCCAGCTCGGGGTAGCGCTCGCGGTACTCCCGCACGAACTCCTCGAGCGAGGGCGGCAGGGCCTGGGCGGGCGCGGGGCCCGGACCACCCCCCGTCAGCTCTTCCAGCGTCACGCCGTAGGCTGAGGCGAGCCGGTTGAGCACCTCAAGCGTGGGGTTACCCGCCTCGTCGGACTCCAGCTTGGACAGGTAGGCCACCGAGACCCCGGCGGCCTCGGCGGCCTTGCGCAGGGACGGGAACCGGTTCTGGCGGAAACTCCTTAGGCGCTCCCCGAGGGTCATGGCCCGCTCCTCCGTGTTCACTTTAATAGATTATAAGGTCGCCCTCTTGACATTTAGTGAGCGTTAACTAAAGTGAACATTAGCAGGCGGTACCGCACCGCCAGTAAACGGTGCGGTTACCCAGGGGGTGAAAGGGAATGGCCAAGGTGCAGAAACAGTTCGTCGAGTTCCACGACAACATCCGGCTGGGGCAGTACGACGAGAACGCCACCCTCCGCGAGAAGCGGGACATCGTGCTGAGGAAGCTCAGGGAGGGCCTCGAGCGCGACTTCGGGGCCAGGGGCGAGGAGCCGCCCAAGTTCAGCCCCTTCAACCAGGGCAGCTACGCCATGAACACCGGGATCAGGCCGGTAGAAGGCGACTACGACATCGACGTGGGCGTCAAGTTCCACGTCTCGAAGGACAAGCACGGGCCGCTCGAGGTCAAGCAGTGGGTGTACGACGCGCTCGAGAACCACACCAGCCGGGTCGAGATCCGCCGCAATTGTGTCACCGTCTACTACTTCAAGGACGGCAAGGAGGACTACCACGTCGACCTCGCCGTGTACGCCGCGGGCGAGGAAGGCCGGGGACCGCTGTACCTGGCCAAGGGCAAGGCCAACTCCGACGCCAAGTACAAGCTCTGGGAGCAGGCCGAGCCCGAGGAGCTGATCGCGGCGGTCACGGGCCGCTTCAGCGGGGACGACGCCGCGCAATTCCGCCGCGCCGTCCGCGCGCTCAAGCGCTGGCGGCAGGAGCGATTCAAGGCGAGCGGGAACGGGGCGCCCGTGGGCATCGGCCTGACCCTGGCCGCCTATTACTGGTTCGATCCGGTGAAAAGCGTCGACCTGCTGCAGAACAAGACCGAGTACGACGACCGGGCCGCCCTCAAGGCCCTCGTCGGGCGCATGCTGGATAACTTCCAGTATGTCCGGCACGAGCAGGAGGAGGCGTGGGCCTGGCGCCTGGTGGTGAACGTGCCGGTCAAGCCTCACACCGACGTCTTCACCCGGATGACCAACCCCCAGATGGCTACCTTCAAGGAGGAGCTCGAGGCGCTCAAGCAGGCCCTGGGGCAGGCCGCCAGCGAGCCGGACACCCGCGAGGCCTGCCTGACCCTGCGGGAGCAGTTCGGCGGGGATTTCCCGGTGCCCGAGGAGAGCGAGACCGCGAAGAAGGGGGGCCGCTCGTACGTGGGGAGCAGCTCGAGCGCGTGAGCGGCACGATCCAGTACGTCCTTGAACAGGTCGCGCGCGAGCAGCTCGAGGCGGTCGAGCCGCTCGACCCCTCTCGGCTGGGTCCTGGCATCCTGGCGGGTGCGACCGGGAGGGTCGCCGTCGCGGGGCACGGCCTCGAGGTCACCGTCCGGGTCCCCCGGGGCTTCCCCGCCGACCTGCCGCACGTGGAGGTGAGCGGGCTGCCCTTCCGCATCCCCCACGTCGCCCGCGACGGCGACGTCTGCTTCGCCGTGCGCCAGGGACTGGTGGTCGACCGCCGCGACCCGGCCGGGGTGCTTCGGCAGGCCCTCGCCTCGGCCCTCGAGACCGTGGAGGCGGGCCTCGAGCGGCGCAACCTGGCCGACTTCGCCGAGGAGTTCGGGGCCTACTGGGGCGGGGCGCCGGAGGCTCGCGTCGCCTGCAGCGCGGTCGAGCCGGAGGGCGGCCCGCGGGTGATCATCGCCCTGGAGCGGGGCGAGCGGGAGGGCGGCGGGTTCGTGCCCGTCGCCTTCGCCGACGACAAGGCCCGGCTCGAGGTCGTCGCTAGGCGCCTCGGCGCTGGGGAGTGGAGATCCCGCCTGGCCGTTTACGTCCCCATGGCGCTGCACGACGCCCCGACCCCACCCCCCGGCGGCGCCGCGTGGACCTTCAAGGACTGGCGGGCCTTCCTCCACGGCCACCTGCACCGCAGGGGTCGCAAGCGCCTCGGGAAGCTGCTGCGCAAGGCCGGTGCCGACGCCCCCGTGGTGCTGGGGGTGTTGAGCGCGGGCGGCACCTGGACGCTGCTGGGGCTCAAGCCGCCGAGCAGGTCCGGCGTGCACCCGCTGCTGGGCGGGTCCTCGGAGGTGCCCGCCGTGCTGGGGCTGGAGCGGTGGGACCGCACCTACCTGCTGCCCCGCGGGGGTGCCGACGGCAGGTTGGGCCGCAGGCGGGTGCTACTGGTGGGCTGCGGGGCGTTGGGCGGGCAGCTGGCGGTGCTGCTGGCTGCCAGCGGGGTGGGGTCGCTGACCCTGGTCGACCCCGACCGCCTCAGCAACGACAACACCTTCCGCCACGTCCTCGGCCGCAGCGCCGCCGGCCGGCCCAAGGCCGAGGCCCTCAAGCACGACCTCGAGCAGCGCTTCCCCTACCTGGAGGTCAGCGCCGTCGCCGAGGACGTGCGGAGGGCGCTCGACGACGGCCACGTGCACCTGGGCGGCTTCGACCTGGTGGTGCTGGCCACCGGAGAGCCCTCGCTCGAACTCGAGCTCAACGAGCGCCTGCGGCGCTCCCCCGCCGCCCCGCCCGCGCTGTTCACCTGGCTCGAGCCGCTGGGCGTCGGCGGGCACGCCCTGCTGACGGGCCGGGGGGAGGGCTGCTTCGAGTGCCTGTTCAACCCGCCGGACCATGAGGAGGCCCCGCTGTTCAACCGCGCCTCCTTCGCCGCGCCGGGCCAGCGGTTCACCCGCGAGCTGGCCGGCTGCGGCGGGGCCTTCACCCCCTTCTCCTACCTCGACGCCGCGCGCACGGCCGAGCTGGCGGCGCGGCTGGCCCTGCAGAGCCTCACCGGCGCTACACCGGGGAACCGGCTGGTCTCGTGGCGGGGCGACCCGGGGGCGTTCCTCGGGGCCGGCTTCCGGCTGTCGGAGCGCTGGGGCACCCCGCCGGAGGGCCTCAGCCTGGGGGGGTGCGAGTTCCGCCGCCCGGACTGCCCGGTCTGCGGCGCGGCCGGGGGAGGCTCCTGATGGCCCTGGTGTTCCAGCGGGCGGGCGAGGGGCGGTTCAAGGTACGCACCCATGCCCTGGAGCGCATGCTGGCTTACCGCCAGGACAGCCGGCGCAAGCTCGAGGGCGGTGGGCTGCTGCTGGGCCGCTTCATCCTCGACTCGCCCGACGTGGTGCTCGACGCGGTGTCGACCCCTATGCCCGGCGACCTCCGCGAGCGCCACCGCTTCGTACGCTCGCAGGCCCACCAGCGGGTGGTGGACGCGGCCTGGTGGGCCAGCGGCGGCACCCGCGTCTACCTGGGGGAGTGGCACACCCACCCCGAGCCCGTCCCCAGCCCCTCGGACGAGGACCTGGGTTCCTGGCGCAGGCACCTGGCCGACCCGAGGATCTATGGCGAGGCCCTGTTCTTTATCGTCGTCGGGACGCGCGTGTTGCGGGCGTGGGAGGGAGTGCGGTCGGACGGCAGCACGGTCAAGATCGGGGAGGTGAGGCTTTAAATGCGCAAGAGGCTCAAGGCAAGAAAAGCGGCCGCTGCAACAAAAGCAGCACGCGCCGGCGACGTGGCACGACCCAAGATCCCCCAGCACGTGATCCTGCAACTCTGGGCTAGGGCCGCAGGTCTTTGCGAATTCGAAGGCTGTGGACAGAAACTCTGGCGGCATGGCCTGACCCTGCAAGCCATCAACCGCAGCCATATCGCCCACATCGTGGGCTTTTCCTCTAACGGACCGCGGGGCGACCCAGAGCGTTCACCCTTGCTCGCCACCGACATCGACAACCTCATGCTGGTGTGCCAAGATTGCCACAACCTCATCGATAAAAAAGCGCTAGAGGATAAATATCCTGAGGCGCGCCTCCGCGAGATGAAACGGGCACATGAGGAGCGCATCGAGAGGGCCACTTCCATGACACCCAGCAAGAAATCGCACGCCCTCGTTTTCACCAGCCGGATGGCGAACGGAACAATACCCAACCCGCCAACCCCGACCCAGGCGCTGGAAGCCATGTGGCCGCGCCGCTACCCGGCTCAGGAACGCCCGCTCGAGATCGACCTGACCACGCTCACCGAACAGCCTCAGGACCCCGACGGATGGCAGCGGGCGCTGGCCGAGATGAACCGCCGGTTCGACTACCTGAAGGAGACGGTTCGTCCCGAGCACTATTCGGTCTTCGCCTTGGCCCGCATCCCCTTCATGATCGCTCTCGGGCGTAGGCTGGGGGACAAGGTCGACGTGGACACTTACCAGCTCAGCAAGGACAAGCGGCACTGGAAGTGGGAGGAGAGCGACGAGGCCTCGCAGACACCCGAACTCCGCGAGCCCGAGGGCCCCTTCGTGGAGTCAGACGTGGTGCTGAAGGTCGAGATCTCTGGGCGAATTCCTGCAGCGCAGGTCCGGCGGGCACTCGGGGAAGACCTGCCGACCTACAGCATCCAGATGCCCGCGCCCGGCCTAGGCGTGGTCACCTCTCCCGAACAGGTGGCCCAGGCCGGCATCCTCCTCCACCACCTGTTCAACAAGATCCCGCAAGCCCACGGGGACACGGCCCGGGTCCACCTTTTCGCGGCAGTACCGCCACCGGTAGCGGTGGAGATCGGTCGTCAGTACCGTTCCCACTTCCCCAGGCTGCGCGTCTACGAGTACCTGCCCGATCAGGGTTGGTGTTTCACCTTGGAGGTGTGACCGTGAATAAAGGTCTTGAACCACGGCTGTTCTTTCTCGCCCGCCGCAAGGACGCCACCGGCATCAGCGGCACCGGCCGCGTGCTCGACGGCGTGGTCTTTCACACCGGCCAGGTGGTGGTGTGCTGGCGCTCCGACGTCAACCGGCCGGGGGGCCACAGCAGCATCGCCATCTTCCCCTCGTGGGAGGCCTTCCTGCAGGTGCACGTGGAGTCCCACCCCGAGAACGAAGCGGAGATCCGCTGGCTGTCCCAGGAATGACAGCCGGGGGCGCTCGAGTACGTCTCCACCGGTTAGCCACCGCCCGGCGCGCCGGACCCTGCCCGAGGGAAAAGGACAGCCTCCGGCCTCCTTGTGCGCTCCCTCCGGGGGCCGCACGCCTCTCCCCTACCGCAGCGGGGTGAGGAGGCGCGGGGTGATGACGATGACCAGGTCGGTCTCGGCGGTGGTGGTGGAGGTGGTCTTGAACAGCTCCCCCAGCACCGGGATGTCGCCCAGGCCCGGCACCTTCTCCACGCTCTCGGTGCGGCGGTTCTCCAGCAGCCCCCCGATCACGATGGCCTCGCCGGAGCCCACCCGCACGGTGGTGGTGGCGTCGCGGGTGGAGAAGGAGAAGGAGTTCTGGGTCTGGGAGGTGGGGGCGGAGACCGAGATGCTGACCTGCACCTCGATGGAGCCGTCGGGGGCCACTTTGGGCAGCATGCGCAGCGTGATGCCGGTGGAGAGGTTCTGCACGGCCTGCACGTTGTTGTTGGTCACGATGACCGCCAGGTTCTGGGTGGCGTTGATGCGGGCCTCGACGCCGTCGGTGGTCACCACCCGGGGCTTGGCGAGGACCCGCCCCGCCCCGCTGGACTGCAGCAGGTTGAGGGTGGCGCTGAAGCCGATGGGCAGGCTGACGTCGCGGCCGAAGACCCCGAAGCGGACGGGGTTGCCCCCGGTGGGGTTGGGGATGTTGGTCTCCTTGACGCCGAAGCGGAAGAGGCTGAGGTCGTAGTCGATGCCCAGGGCCTGGCTGAGGCTGCGGTTGATCTCGATCACCTCGGCCTCGAAGGCCACCTGCGGCCGCGGCGCGTCCAGCATGCGGACCACCTGGTCGATGAGGGCCCGGTCGGCGGGGTTCACGAGCACCAGCAGCGCCCGCTGCCGCTCGTCCACCACCACCCGGACGCTGCCGTAGAGCTGGCCCAGCTGCGCGGCCACGGTGGCGGGGTCGGCGTAGCTCAGCCGGTAGAGCTGGGGCAGCCGCTCGTCGGGCTGGGGCTGGGGCTGGGGCGGGCCGTCGGGCCCGGCCTGGGCGGCCGGGGGCCTGGCGGGCGGCGTGAGCGAGGCCACCCGCACCGCCTGCAGCCGCCGCTCGTCGGGCGAGACGGCCACCCGGTAGGGCTCGGCGAACCTGATCCTCAGGCCGTCCTCCCCCGCCTCGGCCAGCACGCCCTCGGGCAGCTCGGCCCCCGGGGCCAGCACCGCGCCGGGGATGAACAGGGTGTGGGTGGCGGGGTCGTAGGTGTAGCTCAGGCGGCCGTTGCCCAGGAGCAGCAGGCTGTCGAAGCCGCCCAGCACGGTCAGGGGCATCGGGGCCGGGGCCGCCAGGGACAGGCCGAGGCCGGGGTAGAGGTGGAGGGCCAGCAGGAGGGGGCTAAAGCGTCTCGACAGGGCGTTCATACAGGCTTCCTCACGGTGACGCGGCGCGGTGATGCGCCGCGCCGCTCTCAGAACAGGTAGACCTCCCGGCCGCCGTCGGCCACCTCCAGCGCGAGGGGTTCGGCGCCGAGGGTCTCCCCCGCCCGCGGGGTGAAGGGGCGGGGCGCGGAGATCAGCTCGCCCGCCTCCCCCAGCCGCCGGTCGCCGTCGGCGTCGGAGGCGGCCACCAGGGCGAGGGGCTGCCCGGCGGGGAGGTTGGAGAGGGTGTAGCTCAGGTCGGGCTGCACCAGGGTCCAGGCCACGGGCCTGCCGTCATCCCCCAGCGCCAGCAGGTAGGTGCGGGGCGTGCCGGGGGTGGCGGCGCGCCCGGTGGCCAGGCCGTGGCCGAAGTCCAGGTCGTAGCCCAGCACCCCCAGGTCGGCGGCGGTGCCCGCCAGCGTGGGGCGCAGCAGGTCGGGGCGGGTGCCGCTGGCCAGGGCCAGCGCCGCGACCCCGCTGACCAGGGGCGCGGCCATGCTGGTGCCCGCCCGCAGCCCGTAGCCCGCCTGGCCCCCGGCGGCCAGGTCGGTGGAGAGCAGGGCGTCGCAGACCCCGTCGCCGTCCTGGTCGGCGCCGGGGTCGCCCCCGTAGGCGCTGAGCCACAGCCCCTCCCCCCGGTTGGCGTAGGGGGGCTGGTAGGCGCTGCGGGGCCCGGCCAGGGCCGTCACCGCGATCACGCCGGGCAGGGCGGCGGGGTAGCTCAGGAAGCGCCGCCCCGAGTTGCCGGCCGCGGCCACCAGGGCGATGCCCTCGGCCCGCACCGCCTGCACCGCCTGGGCCAGCACCTCCGAGTAGGCCTCGGTGCCCAGGCTGAGGTTGATGAGCTGGGGCCTGTTGGGGTTGGGGCGCTCGGGGTCCAGCCCGGCGGCCCACAGCAGGCCCTGGGCCAGGGTGAAGGCGCTGGTGCTGTCCTCGGCGATCACCCGCACCGGCACGACCTTGGCGCCGGGGGCCGCCCCCCGCACCTTCCCCTGGGCGGCGATCAGCCCGGCCACGTGGGTGCCGTGCCCGGCGGTGTCGGCGGGGTCGGGGTCGTCGTCGGCGAAGTCGTAGCCGGGGAGCAGGCTGGGCGCGAGGTCGGGGTGCTCCGGGAGCACCCCGGTGTCCACCACCGCCACCACCACGCCCTCCCCCCTCGTGCGCCCCCAGGCCGCGGGCAGGCCCATCAGGGGCAGGTGCCACTGGCGCTCGAGCGCGGCCTCCGGCGGGGTGAGGGCGCAGGCGGCCTGGGCGGCAACGGCCTCGAGGCGCACCACCGCGTCGTGCTCCACCCCCAGCACCCCCGGCCGGCCCTCCAGCCGCCGGCGGGCGGCCTCGGCCTGGGCCGGGGTGGCGAACTCCAGGCGGGTGAAGGCCACGCCCCGGCCCCGGTCCTGGTCTTGGCCCCGCCCGCCCCTGGGGCGCAGCACGAGGCCCGCGCGGCGCCTCAGGCCCGGGCCCCAGGCTCGAGCCTCGAGCCGCCCGGGCAGCTCCAGCGCCCCCGGCTCGTGCCGCACCACCAGGGCGTTCATCTGGCGCTCCCCGCCGGGGCGGCCGGCCCGGGAGCCGGTCTCCCCGCCGGTTCCGGTCGCGGGAAGGCGTTGGCCGGCGCCGGCGGGCAGCGCCACGCTCCCCTTCACCGCCCCCGCCTCGAGGTCCAGGCTGTAGGGCGCCGAGGCCTGGCCCGCCACCCACACCCGCAGGGTGAGCCGGCCGTAGCCCTGCGACTCGGGGAGGGTGTGGACCAGCCGGCCCCCCTCCAGCCCCGGGGGGTGCTGCAGCCCGTCCACCTCGAGGCGGGTCAGGGTCTCGGCGGCCTCCAGGCCCTCCGGCGTGGCGGGCCAGCCCCGCCCGCTCAGGTACAGGGTGCGCCCGCTCAGCGCGGCCCCCTCGACGCGGGGGACCACGGCCAGGGGGGCGCTGAGGGAGGTCTTGCCCTGGGCGTCGGGCTGCTCCCAGCGCAGGTACAGGGTGGGCTGCCCGGCCAGCAGGGTGGCGGGCAGGGTGAAGCGCACGCCCCCCTGCACGGGCGTGGGGGTCAGGGCCAAGGGCGCGGCGAGGGCGCCCCCCTCCAGGCTCAGCGTGAGGCTCTGGGGGAGGGTGCCGTAGGCGGTGAGGGTGTCGCCGGGCGCCGCGGGCAGCGACTCCACCGCGGTCAGGGTGTAGGTCTGGCTCGCAGGGTCGCCCTCGCCCTCCTCTCCCCCGCAGGCGGCCAGGAGGAGCAGGAGGGCCAGCCCGGAGACGAGCCCGAGGGTTGGGGTCCGGGTCCGGCGGCGGGGGTACGGCTCCATCGCGGCCAGGGTCATCAGGGCACCGTGAAGGAGCGGGGGTCGGAGAAGCTGAGGCCGTCCACGATGCCCTTCCCGTCGAACGACACCCCCGCCACCCACCAGAAGTAGGTGCCGGAGGGCAGGGGCGCGCGGCCGTCGGGGTAGGTGGCCGAGAGCTGGGGCGTGACGCTCACCGTGCCGTCGGGGTTGGCGGGGTTGGTCCACAGCACCCGGGCGCGGGGGTCCCAGGGGTCCTTGTCCAGCACGAAGTACAGGTAGCCCGCCGCCCCCTCGGTCCGGGCCCAGCTCAGCTGGGGCCGCCCGTTGGACACGCCGGCCCCCTGGGCGGGGGCCAGGGCCTCCTGGGGCGGGAGGAACACCGCGTCGTCGGCGTTGGAGAGGGCGCTCTCCCGGGTGGCGCCGCCGGTGAGCACCGTGAGCGCCCCGTAGAAGACCTCCCCCGGCGTGGCGGGGACGTACTGCGAGTAGCTCTGCCGCCCCGCCGCCCCCGCCGCCTGGCGGCACTGCGCCTCGTAGGGGCCGCCCAGCTCCCCCAGGCTCTGGTAGAGCGCGTAGCCGTCGGCCCCGGGGACGGGCGGCCAGCCCCACTCCAGGGCGTAGTCCCGCCCCAGGGCGGCCGCGGCCAGGGGGTCGCCCTCCCCGGCGGGGG
>NZ_QXDL01000249.1:0-4970 GCF_003574345.1 Calidithermus terrae | reverse complement strand
TGGTGCTCACCGCCGGGCCCAGCCGTACCCACTGTTTACCGTCCCAGCGCGCCACGCGCAGCTCGAGCCGCCCCGCGTTCTCGAGCCAGCCCACCACAGGGTTGCCCCTGGCGTCGAGCACCACCTTGGGCTGGGAACCGCCGCCGCTGAGGGCGTTGACGCTCTGGCCGAACTGCACCCAGCGCTTGCCCTCCCAACGCTTGACGTAGACGTTGTAGCCCTTGCCGCCCCCGGCCTCGTGGTAGGCCACCACCGGGCGGTCCTGGCGGTCGAGGGCCACCGAGACCCCGGCGGCGTAGTTGTAGGGGTCGGCGTTGAGGGACTGGCCGAAGGGGACCCAGTTCTTGCCATTAAAGGTCCCCGCGTACACGTTGAACCCCAGCGGCCCCTCGCCCTCCTTGTAGAGCTGGATGCTCCAGGCCAGGACGGCCTGGCCCTTGGAGTTCACCGCGATGTCCCTCGAGCGCGACGAGCCGCTGATGTCGGTGCTGAGGGAGCCGTTGTCCACCGTCTGCCACTCGAGGCCGGTCCAGCGCTCGACGTACACGCTGTCGCCGTTGAAGTCGGGGGTCATCTCGCTCCACTGCAGGTAGGGGTTGCCCTGGGGGTCGAGGGCCATGCGGGGGATGTCGGAGGTGGTGAGGGGGCTGTTGCTGGGGGAGTCGCCCAGCGCCTGCCAGGCCTGGCCGTCCCAGCGCGCGGCGTAGAGCTTGCCGTTGCCCGCGAGCTTGCCCTGGAACACCGGGTTCTTCTCGGTCCAGGCGGCCACCGGCTGGCCGTCGGGGGCCACGCGCACCAGCGCGTAGGAGGCGTTCCAGGCGGCCTCGCGGTTGAGCGCCCCGCCCAGCCGCTTCCAGCCACTGCCCTCCCAGCGGCGCACGTAGGCCTTGTAGACCCCCTCGGTCTTCTCGACCCACGCCACCACCGCCCGGCCCTGCCGGTCGAGGTCGAGCGAGGGCTGCACCGCGTCCTGCGCGGGGTCGAAGTTGACCAGCGTGGGCGCGGCGGCGGCGAGCGAGGCCAGGGCGAGCAGGCCGGAGGCCAGGAAGAAGGGTGTGCGCATGGTTCTCCTTTCGCTCTAGCAGAGCTGGCGGCCGGGCTGTTTGCAGAAGCTGCGCTGCACCTCGCCGCTGCGGGCGAAGGCCTGGAGCTGGGGGTAGCTGAAGAGCATCTCGGTGGTCAGGGCGGTGCGGTGGCACTCCAGGCAGTCGCCGGGCACCTCCGCGCCGGGCTCGAGCTCGCCCGTGCGGGGGTCGAAGGCCCCGAAGCGCCAGGAGGTGAGGCTGTCCTGGCCCTCGAGCCGGGTCATGGTGTGCACGTAGGGCTCGTCGGAGGCCCGCACGAAGAAGCCGCCCTCCCGCACGAAGCCCCCCCGGCCGTTGGGCTTGGCCTGGTGCAGGTCCACGAGCACCACCGTTCCCGGCGGCAGCGGCTGCCCCTTCCGCACGGCCTCGAGGCCCTCCGGGGCGACGTAGAGGTCGCGGATGAGCCCGTCGACGCGGTCCACGGTGGCGTAGCGCACCAGCCGCGTCTTGTAGTCGCCGAGCCCGGTCTCCTGGGCCAACCCCGCCAGGAGCCCGCCGATCAGAAACGCCAGCCCCAGTGTCCGCTTCAGCATCGATCCCCACACTCCATCAGAGCAGAACGGCGTTCCGGCCGTGTTCGCGCGAACCGGATGAGTAACGCTCAAAGCCCCGATCGCTGTATTCGAGTAACGATACTCCGGGATTTCGCGCCCAATGATAACACGTCAGCCTCGAGCCCGCAGGGCCTCGGCCAGCCGGCGGATACCTTCCTCGAGGCCCTCGGGGGGCACGGCGGCGTAGCTCAGGCGCAGGAAGGCCCCCGAGGGCTCGCCGGGGAAGAAGATCCGGCCCGGGAAAACCTGCACGCCCGCCAGCATGGCCCGCCTCGAGACCTCCACGTCGTCCCAGCCCTCGGGCAGGCGCAGCCACAGGAACACACTGCCGGTGGGCACCCGCCAGGGCCTTAGCTGGGGCAGCGCCTGGCGCAGGTGCTCGAGGGCGCTGTCCCGGCGCCGGCGCAGCTCGGCCTGCAGGCGCTGGAGGTGGGCGCGGCGCGAGGGGGAGGTCAGCACGTCCACCGCCACCTCCTGCAGCAGCGCCGAGACGAAGTGGTCGTCGAGCACCCGCAGCGAGCGGATGCGCGACCCGGCGGGGCCCTTGGCCACCACGGCGGCCACGCGCAGTCCAGGGGCAGTGGTCTTGGAGAACGGCCGCACGTAGACCACCCGGGCGGGCTCGAGCGCCGCCAGCGGCGGGGGCGCTTCGCCCTCGAAGGTCAGGCCCCGGGCGTAGTCGTTCTCCACCACGAAGGCCCCGGCGGCCTCGGCCACCCTCAGCACCGCCCTGCGGCGCTCCGCCGAGAGCACCGCGCCGCTGGGGTTGGCGTGCAGGGGCTGGCAGTAGAACACCCGGGCCCCGCTCTTGGCGAAGGCCTCCTGCAGCAGGTCGGGCCGCACCCCCTCGGCGTCGGTGGGCACGGGGACCGGGTTGAGCCCCAGGCTGCGGGCCACCCCGACGGCCCCGGGGTAGGTGGGCGACTCCATCAGGAGGGGGCTGCCGGGGGCGGCCAGCGCCCGGAACACCGTCGAGAGCGCGGCCTGCGCCCCGGGCGTGATCTGCACGTCGCGCGAGGTGACGCCCGCGCCGAGCTCGCCCGCCACCACGCTGCGCAGGCTCTCCAGGCCCTCGGCGGGGGCCCAGTCCCAGACCTCGAGCCGCCTAGCCACCCGCCGGGTGGCAGCCTGGATCTCCCTCAGCGCGGTGAGCGAGCGGTCGGGGTAGGCCTCGCCCAGCGGGATCATCCCGGCCTTGGCGGGCACCATCAGGTCGCGGATGCCCGCGGTGGGGTCGAGCCGCTGCCCCAGCGCGACCTCCTGCCAGCCGTAGTCCTCCGGGGCCGGCCTGGCCTCGGCGACGTAGGTGCCGCTGCCGGGCCGCACCACCACCAGCCCCTGCTGCGCGAGGTGGCCGAGCGCCTTGTTGACCGTCACCGGGCTCACCCCGTAGCGCGTGACCAGCTCGCGCACGGTGGGCAGGCGGGAGCCGGGCTCGAGCCCCCGCAACTGCTCCTTGAGCTGCTGGGCCAGGAGGTGGTGGGCGGGCCGGGGCGAGCGCGAGGCCATCTGGCCTCGAAGCTACCACAACGCCGAAGGGGCAGCACGGCGGCTGCCCCTTGGCGCTCGAGCCTCCCTACACGCTTAATCCGCCGCCTGCTGCGAGGGCTCGGTCTTGGGCTCGGGCCGCGCCAGGACGAAGAACCACAGCAGCCCCAGCCCCCCCGCGATCAGGTTTATGTACCAGTAGGGGGTGAAACAGGCCACGCCCAGGACGCCCAGCACCCAGCTCTCCCAGCGCTGCAGGGTGCGGCGGGTATAGCCCACCGTGGCCGCCGAGAGGAAGACGATCCCCACCCCCACGGCCAGGAAGCGCTCGGCGATGATGCCCCACTTCTGCGCCAGCGACAGGCCTAGGGTGGTGTCCTGCAGCACCGGCAGGATCAGCAGCCCGGTCCCCGCGAAGGCGAAGAGGAAGAAGAAGCCCACCAGGTACTTCGACAGCGCCACCCGCGCGGCGTAGATCCCCGTCACCAGCGGGTTGGTCTTGAACACCGACGCCGCCGCGTACGCCGAGAGCGCCACCGGCGGGGTCACGTCGGCGAGCACCGCGTAGTAGAAGAGGAACATGTGGGTCGCCAGCAGCGCGGCCCCGGCCGGGATGCCGTTGGCCTCGGCGATCTTGACGATGGCGGGGGCGGTGAGCGAGGAGGTGAGCACGTAGGTGGCGGTGGGCGGGATGCCCATGCCCAGGATCAGGCTGAACACAGCCGTCACGGCCGTCGCCAGCAGCAGGCTCTCGCCCGAGACCTGGCCCAGGAAGATCGAGAACTTCGAGGGCAACCCGGTGATCACCATCATGCCGAAGATCAGGTTGGCCGCCACGATGGCCGTGCCGATGGGGATGAGCTGGCGGAAGCCGTCGGCGAGGCCCTCGAGGATGGGCATGAGGCCCCGCGGGCGCAGGGTGGGGTCGAGGTAGGTGATGAGCACGAAGCCCAGCATCGCCAGGCTCACCGCCGTGCTGACCTCGAAGCCCCGGTAGAGCATCACGATGATCAGCAGGATGGGCAGGAAGATGGTGCTGTAGCGGGCTATGTAGCGGCGGCGGCTCATGGCGAGGTCGGCGCCCACCGGCGGCAGCTTGGCCTTGCGGGCGTAGAACTCGTTGAAGGCCAGCACCGACAGCAGGTAGAGCAGGCAGGGCCCGATGGCCATGACCACCACCGTGAGGTAGGGGATCTGCAGGACCTCCACCATCACGAAGGCGATGCTCCCCAGCACCGGGGGGGTGATGAGGGCGATGGTGCCCGCCGTGGCTACCAGCCCCGCCCCGATCAGGCGGTCGTAGCCCGCCCGCTCGTACAGCGGCTTGGTCAGCGTCGCCACGAACTGCGTGTCGGCGGCGCCCGAGCCGCTGAACATCCCCATGAACACCGAGGCCACGCCGGTGGCCCGCCCGGGGGTCATGGGGGTGCGGCCCACCATCGCCAGCGCCAGGTTCGCCACGATGCGCCCCAGCCCCAGCGCCCCGATCAGGCCCGAGAGGATGGTGAAGTAGACCAGGTACTTGGCCGAGACCCCGGTGATCAGGCCGTAAATCCCCGCCTCGGTCTCGTTGTAGGTCTTGCCCAGGATCAGGTCGATGCCGTTCTTCGCCCCGCGGAAGGTGCCGGGGACGTAGTGGCCGTAGAGGTTGTAGGCCAGGAAGACCAGCACCAGCGAGGGCATCACCGGACCCAGCAGGCGGTAGACCAGCCCCAGCACCAGCACGATGAGGCTGAAGGACATCGCCATGTCCCAGCCCGCCGGGATGACCGCACGGTAGACCAGCTCCTCGTAGAAGCGCATCTGGTAGAGCAGCGGGGCCACGCTCAGCAGCGCGGCCAGG
>NZ_QXDL01000248.1:0-5241 GCF_003574345.1 Calidithermus terrae | reverse complement strand
GGCCCACCCCACCGCCCTTCACCCCGAGCCCGACACCCTATGATCCGCGTCGTCATCGCCGAAGACCAGGGCCTCATCCTCGGGGCCCTGGCCGCGCTGCTCGAGCTCGAGGGCGACATCGAGGTGGTCGCCCAGGCCAAGGACGGCAGGAGCGCCCTCGAGGAGGTCAGAGCCCGCCAGCCCGACGTCCTGCTCACCGACATCGAGATGCCCCACATGACCGGGCTCGAGCTCGCCGCCGAGGTCAGGCGGCTGGGCCTGAAGACCCGCGTCGTCATCGTGACCACCTTCGGCCGCGCCGGGTACCTGCGGCGGGCGCTCGAGGCCGGGGCCAGCGGCTACCTCCTCAAGGACGCGCCCTCCTCCGAACTCGCCGAGGCCGTGCGCCGGGTGCACCTGGGCGGCCGGGCCATCGACCCCCACCTCGCCGCACAGGCCTGGAGCGAGGAAGACCCCCTCACCGACCGCGAGCGCAAGGTGCTGCGCCTGGCCGGCGAAGGCCGCACCAGCGCCGAGATCGCCGCCGAGCTGGGGCTGTCGGAAGGCACCGTGCGCAACTACCTCTCCGAGGCCATCAGCAAGCTGGGGGCGCAGAACCGGGTGGAAGCAGCCCGCATCGCCCGGGAGAAGGGCTGGCTTTAACCCTCGAGGCCCCGTCAAACCCACGGGAAAAGCGTCGCCGATATCCGCACGACCGTCACCCCGATCAGCCAGACGCCAGCCCAGGCCAGCACGTACTTGGGCCACAGCCCCGCGAGGATCAAGAGCCCCACGATCAGGTCGTTGTACTTGATGAACTCCACCCACGGGCGCAGGTCCTCGAGGATTCGCCCCATGAAGCTCGTGCGCAGGAGGTCCATGTAGGAGCTGGTGTCGTACCACGCCCCGATGCTGTTGCTGATGAAGACGCCGGCCAGCCCCAGCCGCAGCAGCCAGCGCAGCAGCAGGTCGGTCCGGTTGGGTTCAGGCGGCATGACGGGCACGGGCGCCGGGGCCTATCCGCGGCGGGGTATCGGCCACTCCCTAGAGGTTCGCCCCGAAGTCGGCCTCGTAGTCGCGCCAGACGCTGTGGATGTGGGTGGCGCCGTTGCGCGAGTTGTCGTGCTCGAGCAAAAAGGTGGGCCCCTGCAAGCGCCAGTAGTAGGGGCGGCGCGGCTCGAGGCTTCCCGCCCAGCCGAAGCGCACCTTGTCCAGGCCGGCCTTGATGACGCGCTCGAACATGGGGGCGGCCACGGCCGCCGGCAGCGACCCCAGGTAGCTCTGGATGAGCTCGACCACCAGCTTCTCCTGGGCCGGGCTCAGCTCGGACACCGGCAGGCCGACGGGCTCGAGCGGCCCCACCTTAACCTCGTTCCAGGTCACGTGCCGGAACAGCGCCTCGCGCTGGAAGACGGCGATGCCCTGGCGGCGGGCGTCCAGCGAGCGCACGAGCTCGCGGGCGGCGTCCTCCTCGCGGGCCATCACCCGCACGCCGGAGCGGGTCTGGGTGGGCCAGGTGCCGTGGAAGAAGGGGGTCATGGTCACCCGTTCGCCCGAGACGGCGTACTGGCGTGAGAGGTGGTGCCCCTCCCAGCGCCAGCCCCAGGGCTCCCGTCCCCCCGGCGTCCCGAACACCGAGACGAAGAACAGCTCGGGGTCCTGGCCCAGCTCGGTCTGGAGCTGCATGATGTCGAGCGACTTCTTGTAGCCCGCCTCCGAGACGCCGGTGCGCAGCAGGGCCAGGGCGGCGGTGCGCTGGGCGGGGGTCATGCCGCGCAGGGGCACGCCGTTGCGCGGGAAGCCCTGGGGGGTGGTCCAGTGCCAGCGCAGGCGCTCGGCGCTGTCGAAGGCGAAGGTGGCCTGGGGGCGCTTGTCGCCCAAGGCGCTGAGGAACTGGTTGGCCGCCTGGGCCATGCCCGCGGCCAGTGAGCCGCCCTGCTGGGCCCAACCCCGCCGGCCGAGCAGCAAGGCCCCTGCGCCGACGGCTGAAGCCTCGAGAAACCTACGCCGGGTCCACCTGTTCACGGTTACCTCCTCGCAGCCTTAAGCACTTTCGCGACGCAGGGGTTGTGGATGGGTTGGGCTAATGGTAACCGGCCTCGAGCCCGGCGCGTGGAGGCTAAGGCTCAATCGGCCCGCCCGGCGAAGGCAGGGGGCCCCCACACGGCAGCGACCTTCAGAGGCCCAGGTCGCGCTCGAGCGCCTCGGTGCTGATCTCGGCCTCGAGGTTCTGCTCCGAGGCCTTGGTGGCCCAGGCCGGGTAGGGGAAGTTGAGCGGCAGCGGCACGGGGAGCTCGGGCTGCTGCACGATCATGGTGCCCTGGGGCAGGATCACGGCGCGGTCGCGGAAGGAGGCGGGCATGAAGCGGTACTCGGGGCGTTCGGCCTCGGCGGCGTCGAGGCGGCCCACTACCCGGATGGCGGCGTTGCCCACCACGCGGCGCTCCACCTCGCTCGCGGTCTGCTGCGCCCCGATGAGGATGACGCCCAGCGAGCGCCCGCGCTCGGCGATGTCGAGCAGGATGTCCTTGATGGGGCTCTCGTCCTCGCGGGGGGCGTACTTGTTGAGCTCGTCCAGCACGATGAACACCGCGCCGGGCCGCCCTGCGCTCTTCTTCTCGAAGACCTCGCGCAAGATCGAGCCCACCACGAACATCTGGGCCTGGGCCGACAGCCGGTTGATGCCCACCACCGAGACCTGCTCCTGCGCGGCGAGGGGGTCGGGGGGGTTGCCCTTCTTGTCGCCGCGGATGAGGAATTCCACGTTCTGCACCGAAGCCCGCAGGCGGCGCACGAAGGCCTCGAGGGTCCCCGTGGCCTGCCGCGCGGTCCAGCGGGGGTCGCCCTTGGGCCGCTTCTCGTCCTCCTCGCCGCCCTCGGGCCCCAGCAGCTTGAACTCGACGTAGCGCACCAGTTGGCCGAAGCTGCTCAGGCGCATCTTGCCCAGGCTGTCGAAGGTCACGCCCGCGTCGTCGAGGCTCTGCTCGTCCTGCCAGTCCTCGACCTGGAGCGCGGGGCCCTTCTGGTCGGCGGCCAGCTTGCGCAAGCGCTCGGTCACCTGGTCGATGAGGAAGCCCAGGTTGGTCATCGAGCCGCGGTCGGTGAAGAGGTAGGGCAAGAGGCCGCCCTTGCAGAATTGCACCAGGTCCCAGTAGAAGGGCAGCACACCGCCTTTGCGGCTCTCGACGTCGGGGACGATGTCGCCGGGGGTGGGTTTGGGCGGGGCGCGGAAGGCGACGCTGCGGAAGGGCCCGGCCGGGAGGCCCAGGGCGGTGTACTTGTCGCGGTCCTCGGCCTTGAGGCCCTTGTTGGGCTTGTCGAGGAAGAAGAGGTCCTCGCCCTTGACGTTGAAGACGAGGGCCTTGGCGTTGAGGGAGTCCTTCATCACCCCGCTCTCGAAGAGGGAGTAGAGCAGGAAGGTGGCGTAGCTGGTCTTGGTCGCCACGCCCGAGATGCCCGAGATGTTGACGTGGCCGCCCTTGACGCCGTTGAGGAACTCGAGGTTGAGGTAGGCCACCTCCCCGTTCTTGAGGATGCCCGCCGGGAGGCGCGTGCTCTGGCCCTCGCTGGTCATCTTGTCGTAGTAGAGGGCCATCTCGAGGTCGCGCTCGCGGGCGACGTACACCGGGCAGCCGGGGTCGGGGGGCAGGTACTCCTCGGGGTCGAGGCGCGTCACCTTGACGTGCGCGGCGTAGGACAGGCTGATGGGCAGCAGCTGGCGGTTGGCCAAGAACACGTCGGTGTCGAACTGCGAGCCCTCGTAGAGCTTGAGGACCTGGTCCACCATGCCGTAGTAGCGCACCTGCCCCTTCCGGGGGTCGGGGTGCCGAAACTCCACGTACACGAGGTCGTCGAGGCGCAGGTACTGCCCCTCCTCGACCGCCACCCAGAAATCCAGGGCCCCGGCTTCCCGGCTGCCCAGCACCATTCCACACGGTTTCATCGGGTCTCCTGATAAGGCGTAGCGTCCATGGCCTATAGCGCGGGGCTGCCGATAGCGGCTCTACGAGAACAACCCCTGGAGGATGCGGCGGCGCACCACCTCGGCCTGGCCCATGTGGCGACCCAGCCACAGCTCGAGCCCCCCCACCGGGATGAGGTTCTGCGGGGCGCGGGGGTCGCGCGAGGGCGAGGAGGCCATGCCGCACAGAAGCCC
Source organism: Calidithermus terrae (assembly GCF_003574345.1). Lineage (NCBI taxonomy): Bacteria > Thermotogati > Deinococcota > Deinococci > Thermales > Thermaceae > Calidithermus > Calidithermus terrae. The sequence continues at coordinate 1,106 of NZ_QXDL01000248.1, read as the reverse complement.
CACCGAGAGGTCGGCGAGGGCGCGGGCGTGCTCGAGGTCGCCCGCCGGGGTCTCCACGCGCAGCAGCGCGGCCCCGCTGTGGAAGGGCGCGGTGGGGTTGAGGGGCAGGCGGATGTACCAGGAGAAGAGCTCGAGGGGGCGGCGGGCGTTGTGCGGGATGCGGAAGACGGGCGTGCGCTGGCAGGGGGCCAGCAGCGAGAGGATGCGCTCCTCGGCGGGCGGCAGGTAGCGCTGCCACATGGTCTTGGCGTAGCCGATCACCCCTGGACGGGGCAGCAGGCCGGGCGCGACGAAGATGGGCCCGTCGAGCACCACCAGTCCTTCCTGCAGCTCCTGGGCTAGGCGGGCCTCGAGGGTGCGCATCTGCTCGTTGACCTTAGCCGCCAGCATCCGCAGGTCGTGGATGCCCTTCAGCGCCACCGGGCGGTAGTAGAAGGGCCCGATCTCGACCGGCCCGAACTCGTGCCCGTCCGGGTAGAGCAGGACCCGCTCGACGCGGGGCTCGCCCGCCAGCCGGATGCCCGCGTCGTCGCGCACCAGCGCCCCGGCGGCCAGCGTGACCAGCAGTGCCCGCTGCCCGTGCTCGTTGGCGACCACCGCGTCGATGCGCTGCCGCCCGTCCACGAAGTAGAGCACCGGCCACTCCTGCGCGGGGGGCTCGAGGGGCTGCCAGGGGGGCTCGAGGTCGGTGACGACCCCGTCCACGCTGCTGCTGTCGTCCAGGCCCACCTGCGGCAGCGCGTAGTCGGGGTTCCAAGCTTCGAGTCTTAGCCGCACGTCCTTAGACTAAAGCCGAAGGGCGAAAGCGTCGAGGGCTGGAGGCTCGAGGCTTGTGATGGGAACGCCCGTTCCTGTGCTTAAGGAGAGGGCGGTTGACGGTGCTTTGGTTTGGCGATCCCCGCTCCGCCGTCGGAGGGCGTAGGGGGAGGCGATTCCCCATCACCTCCCCCTTTCGCCCTCCGAGGGACTCCAGGTTACCGGCAGAGCCGGTATGGCCTACGGCCACCCCCTCGCAGGCATGCCGCCGGGCCTCAGCGCCCGCGTGTGCGGGGGTGCGGGCCGCACCTTGACCCGGCGGCATGCCCGCGAGGGGGTGGCCGTAGGCC
>NZ_QXDL01000247.1:0-5256 GCF_003574345.1 Calidithermus terrae | reverse complement strand
GGGTGAAGTCGGACGGGGCGGGCAGGGGGAAGCGTCCCCCGCAGCGCTCGCAGCGGCCCTGGGTGATGTTGCCGTGCAGCTCGACCACGCGCCTCGAGCCGGCCCGGCGGTGCAGGCCGTCGACGTTCTGCGTCACCAGCAAAAAGCCCTCGCCCAGGCTCTCCTCCAGCCGCACCAGCCCCTCGTGGGCGGGGTTGGGCCTGGCCTCGAGCACGTTCTTGTAGCGCCAGGCGTACCACTCCCACACCTTCTGCGGGTTCTTGGCGTAGGCGCTGGGGGTGGCGTACTCCTCGAGGTCGAAGTCCTTCCAAAGCCCGGCGGCGTCGCGGAAGGTGGGGATGCCCGAGGGTTTGGAGATGCCCGCGCCGGTCAGCACGGCCACGCGGCGGGCGCTCTTGAGGCGTTGGCGGGCGCTGTCGAGGTCGTTCACGCCTCCAGCATAGGGTAGTGAGGCAGCCCTTCAGGCCTGAACGCCGCCTTCACCTGCCCTTGGACGAAGGCCAGAAAAGGGCACGCTAGAATAGGGAAGCTGTGGAAACGCTGATCATCATGCTGCTCGCCTACCTCTTCGGCAGCATCCCCGCCGGGGCCTGGGTGGCCCGCACCTACGGCGTGGACATCCAGAAAGTCGGCTCGGGCAACACCGGCGCCACCAACATCCTGCGCACGCTGGGCTGGGGCCCGGCCCTGGTCGTGGCCTTCTTCGACGTCTTCAAAGGCGGCATCGCCCTGCTCATCGCCCGGCTGTTCGGCCTGGACGGGCTGCAACTCGGCCTGGTCGCGGTGTCCGCGGTGCTCGGGCACAACTACTCGGTCTTCCTGCGCTTCCGGGGGGGCAAGGGCGTGGCGACGAGCATGGGCACCACCGTCGTGCTCGACCCCCTGGTGGGCCTGATGATCCTCCCCATCGGCATCTGCGTGATCTGGCTCACCCGCTACGTCTCGGCGGGGAGCATGGTGGGCGCCGTGTCCGGGGTGATCGTCGCCATCGCGCTGGGACGCCCCTTGTGGGAGGTCGTGACGCTGGCCCTGCTGGCCTTGCTCATCTTCTGGACCCACCGCGAGAACTACCGCCGCCTGCAAGCCGGCAACGAGCGCCGCTTCGGCGAGCGGGTAAAACCCGAAGCCCCGGCGACGGAGACCTCGAGCGCCGGGTAGCTCCGGGCCATCAGCGGAAGCCTCGAGGCCCGTGGTTGTCGAGGGTCGAGGGTCTAAGGCGTTCTGCGTTTGGTTTTTTGTGTACGACGTAGGACGTACGACCTACGACCGGCGTCTTGCGTTCGGCGTACGACGTAGGACGTACGACGCAGGACCCACGACCCCCGCCCAGCGCCCGGCTACCGACCCTAGCCCCCTCCCAGCACCAACTGCCCCCGCGCAGCCGCCACCGCGAGCTCGGTGCCGAGCTCCTGGCTGAGGTGCTGCAGCAGGCTCAGCCACTCGTCGTTGGGGAGGGCGGGCTCGAGGGCCAGGCGCAGCAGGGCGTTGTAGGGGTGCTTCCCGGCGGCGAGGGCGCGGGCGGTCTCGCCGGGGACCGGGGCGGTCTGGATGTCGCGCAGCAGGCTCAGGGCGTCGAACTGCAGCCCCGAGAGCGGCAGGAACTCCTCGGCCCCCGTGTGGGTCAGGGCGCTGATGTCCTCGAGCACGTCCAGGGCCTGCTGGCGGATCTGGGCGAGCTCGAGCTGGTGCTTGTGGCCGTGCAAGGCCTCCATCACCTTGGGCAGCACCAGCTCGTCGGGGCTCTTGCCGAGCAGCTCCTGGGCCTGGCCGTACCAGCCCTCCAGCAGCCGCGACACCTCCACGAGCTGCGAAGTCACCCCCGACTGGGCCGGGGTGCCCTGCTCGAGCTGGAGCGCGGTCTGGCGCAGCACCTCGCCGAGCTCGCCCAACTGCTGCTGCAAGCGCTGCCCCTCGGAGATCAGCCGCTCCACCTCGGCGATTCCTGTACCGACCGTAGCCTGCATACCCTATCATCCTAGCGCCCGGTGAGAGCGCCCGCCCTGAGCAATCGTTCATCGAATTGTTCAAATGTCACAGCCCTTGGCCGCGGGGTCTGCTTGGGCTTTTCTGGTATAAACCATAGCGTGTCGCTCGACCTGCTGGTGATCGCCCCCCACCCCGACGACGCCGAGCTGGGCTGCGGGGGGCTGCTGGCCCGCGCCAAGGCCGAAGGCCTGAGCACGGGCATCCTCGAGCTCAGCCTCGGCGAGATGAGCACCAAGGGCACCCCCGAAGAGCGCCTGGAGGAGGCCGCGGAGGCCGCCCGCATCCTGGGCCTGGACTACCGCGGCAACCTGCGCTTCCCCGACGGCTCCTTGCGGGACACCCCCGAGCAGGTCGCCCGCCTCGCCCACGCCCTGCGCGAGCTGCGCCCCGCGGTGCTGATCGTGCCGCACGAGTCCGACCGCCACCCCGACCACACGGGCGCTCATTACCTCTGCCGCAGCGCCGCGCACTTCGCCGCGCTGCCCCGCGCGCGGGTCGAAGGGGAGGCGCACCGGGTCTCGAGGCTCTTCTTCTACCCCGGCAACTACCCCGTCACGCCCACCCTGCTCGTTGACGTCTCGGCCTACATCGACGCCTGGGAGGCTGCGGTTCTGGCCCACCGCAGCCAATTCTTCGGCGAGGCCGCCTCCGAGACGGTGAGCCTGGCCGGGGTGGAGGCCCGCAAGGCCCTACGCCGCCAGTGGGGCAACTACCTGGGGGTGGGCTACGCCGAGCCGCTGGTGAGCCCGTTGCCCCTGCTCACGACCCCCTGGTACTGAACGTGAGAACGGCCCCGAGCCGGGCTGGCCTGCCTGGAATCCTTTTGATAAGCTGGTAGATATCGCGTTACCGGGACATCTATCCCTAAGTGCCGGTCGAGTCGGGGCGGTACGCTCTGTTGTGGAGCAGTCCGGCAGGTATTTGGCTCGAGCCGTGCCCTGAGCCGGCGGGCTAGCGGCAAGAATCCAGCGTCTCGAGGAGGGCGGATGCGGCAGGGTTGGTCCAGGCTATCGCAGTGGCTCAGGCGCGGGGGCGTCGTCGTGGTGGCCGCCGGGCTGGTGGGCGTTTTGGGCGGGGCCGGGCTGTACACGGCCCGGCACGCCGAGGCGCTGTCCTACCTCTCCAACGACCCCAAAGCCTGCGTCAACTGCCACATCATGCGCGAGGTCTACGACGGCTGGCAGAAGGCCAGCCACCACCACGTGGCGGTGTGCGTGGACTGCCACCTGCCCCACGACTTCATCGGCAAGTACCTCACCAAGGTCGAGCACGGGTGGAACCACTCGAGGGCCTTCACCATGCAGGACTTCCACGAGCCCATCCAGATCGGGCGGCGCAGCGCGGCGGTGGTGGAGCACAACTGCGTGCAGTGCCACCAGGGGCTCATCGGCGGGGTTTTGCAAGCCCAGACCGCTTTCCAGGACGCCCACGCGGGTTTCCAGTCGGCGGGCGACGGCTCGTTCGGCTGCGTGCACTGCCACCGGGGCGTGGGGCACGGCGAGTAACCGGGGGAAATTATGGCGAGACGATGGATTTGGGTCAGCGCGGTGGTCGCAGTCTTTGCCCTGCTGGGCACGATCGGGATATTGGCCCTGCTCAACAACATCAACACCCGCAAGGCCGAGGCCCGCGAGACGGTGTTCCGGGTGGCCGACATCACCGACGACACCACCGACCCCGAGGTCTGGGGCAAGAACTTCCCCCTGCAGTACGACTCCTACAAGCGCACCGTGGACACCGTGCGCACGCGCTACGGCGGTTCGGAGGCCATACAGAAGCTCGACCAGGACCCCCGGCTGCGCATCCTGTGGAACGGCTACCCCTTCGCGGTGGACTTCCGCGAGGACCGGGGCCACGCCTACATGCTCACCGACCAGCGCGAGACCGAGCGGGTCCGGCAGTTCAAGCAGCCCGGCGCCTGCCTCAACTGCCACGCCAGCGTGGTCACCGCCTTCCGCGAGGCCGGGGTGAAGGCGGGCATCCCCAAAGACGACGCACACTTCATGGAGGCCATCTTCAAGGGCTTCGAGGAGATCAACAAGATGCCCTACGCCGAGGCCACCCAGCTCGTCGAGCACCCGGTGAGCTGCATCGACTGCCACGACCCCAAGACCATGTCCATCCGCGTGACCCGCCCGGCCTTCATCAACGGCATCCGGGCGCTGGCGAAGTCCGACGACCCCGTGCCCCACCTGCCCAGCCTCGAGCGCTGGCGCCAGGGCGACCGCAAGAAGGAGTACGACCCCAACACCGACGCCACGCGCCAGGAGATGCGCTCGATGGTCTGCGGGCAGTGCCACGTGGAGTACCACTTCGCCCCGCCCGACAAGACCCTCACCTTCCCCTGGCACAACGGGCTCAAGGTCGAGCAGATCGAGCAGCACTACAAGGACGTCAACTGGAAGGACTGGACCCATAAGGACTCCGGCGCCGACGTGCTCAAGGCCCAGCACCCCGAGTTCGAGCTGTGGTCGCAGGGCATCCACGCGCGCTCGGGCGTGGCCTGCGCCGACTGCCACATGCCCTACCAGCGGGTGGGCGCGGTCAAGGTCTCCAACCACCACGTGCGCAGCCCCATGCTGAACGTGGCCCAGGCCTGCCAGACCTGCCACAACTACCCCGAGGAGGAGATCAAGGCCCGCGTCGAGACCATCCAGGGCCGCACCAAGAAGCTCATGGACTCCGCCGAGGACGCGGTGGTGGACCTGATCCGGGCCATCCAGGCCGCGCAGGCTGCCGGGGCCTCGGATGAAGCGCTGAAAAAGGCCCGCGAGCTCCAGCGCTCGGCCCAGTGGCGCACCGACTACGTCAACGCCGAGAACTCGCTGGGCTTCCACGCGCCGCAGGAGGCCGCCCGCATCCTGGGCGAGGCCATCGACTTCGCGCGGCAGGGGCAGCTCGAGGCCGTCAAAGCCCAGGAGGCCGCGAAACCTGCCACCCAGCGCTAAATATCCCACCCTGTAGGGGCGCACGGCGGTGCGCCCTTCTTCGCTGGTGGGGATTATTGGGTGAATGACGTTGGCGGGGACCGCTCCGCCGTCAGGGGAGCGAGGGGGAGGCCATTCCGCATGGCGAGGGCGTCGCGGTACGCGACCCGGCGTACGCCGGAAACCTGCTCCCCCTGGGCTCCCCCGAGGGGCCCCAGGTCACCGGCGGAGCCGGTACGGCCTACGGCCACCCCCTCGCGGGCATGCCGCCGGGCCTCGGCGCCCGCGTACGCGGGGGTGCGGGCCGCACCTTGACCCGGCGGCATGCCCGTCTGCGCCACCC
>NZ_QXDL01000246.1:0-5278 GCF_003574345.1 Calidithermus terrae | reverse complement strand
GTGGGGGACTGTGAGGGCGGGCTGCTCGAGGCGCAGGTCGTCGCACAGCAGCAGGTCGAGGTCGAGGGTGCGCGGGCCGCTGGGCTCGAGCCGCACCCGCCCTTCCCGTCGCTCGATGTCGAGCAGGAGTTCCAGGAGGTGCTGGGGCTCGAGGGCGCTGTGGAACGCCACCACCGCGTTGAGGTAGGGGGGTTGCCCCTGCGGGCCGCCCACGGGGTCGGTGTCGTAGACGCGGCTCTTGCGTAGCTCCCGGGCTCTTGCCTCGCGCTCGAGCCGGGTCACCCCCTGCCGCAGGTGTTCGAGACGGTCGCCCAGGTTAGAGCCCAGGGCCACGGCGTAGCGGTGCACCCCAACACCCTAGCACGGCGGCCAAGGACCGGCCACGGCAGCGCTCGAGGTAACTTAAGGGGCCATGACCGCCGCTGCCGTGGTGCTGGTCCTGTTGCTGCTGATCCTGGCGTTCGGCCTCGTCAACTACTGGGGCGCCCTGCGGGTCGAGAAGGCCCAGCAGGCCTGGTTCCGCGAGCGCCTGCCGCCCGGGGTGAGCCTGGAGGACTTCCTCAAAGACGCCCCCTACACCTTCAGGCCCCTCGTCAACTCCCGCGGCTACGGCATCATCGACCGGCGCAGCGGCGAGGAGGTCGGGCGGGCCAAAACCCCGGAGGAGGCCCAGGCCTGGATCGTGCTGCAGACCCTGGCCGAGCGGGGGGCTTCGCTCGAGGCCTAAAGCGCCAGCGGCGCCTCGCTGCCCGCGTGCGACAGCCGGCGGTTGACGCCGGCGATGAACCGCCAGTGCACCAGCCACAGCCCGATCGCCACCACCCCCGCGAGCTCCCCCACCTGGCTCGGCACCAGCGAGACGATCTGCGCGGTGCACCAGCCGAAGCCGGAGAGCTCGCCGAAGCTCCTGAAGCCGGCCAGGCGGGCATCCGTCCGGGCCTGCGCCCGCAGCGAACGGCTGACGTTGTGGATGATGAAGAAGTCCTCGACGAAGTTGTAGGGGATCAGGAACATCAGCCACACCGACTTGGGGGCCGCCGCCCGGGCCCCGGGGCGCACGAGCTCGAGGCAGCGCTGGAGTGAGCGGCAGTACAGCGCCACCGCGACGAGGAAGACGACCGCCAGGTCGAGCACCGCCAGCCAGCCCAGCCGCTCCACCGAGGCCAGCACGCCGCCGCGCAGGTCGGGGTTGACGAACGGGTATACCAGGGCGGCCCCAACCACGGCCGTCGCGACGAGCTTGAAGAGGAGGAGCTTCATGGAGCCATATTACTCCCGCGGAAGTAATCTGGCTAATGTGCCTCAAGGCAGCTTGAACTCGCTGCCGTCGAAAACGGGGTTAATCTCCACCCGGTTGACCCGGAACTGCGCCGACACCAAAGGCGGCACCGTGCTGCCCCGGATGCTCCCCGCCACCGGCACCCTCACCCCCTTGACCACGCGGTACTCGCTGTAGACGATGCCCGCGTCGAGGGTGTTGTTGCGCTCGTCCTTCGAGTTGACGCGGTCGGCCAGCAGCGTCCCGTCGGGGCCTAGCAGGAAGCTGTAGCTGGTGTCCCCCTCGCGCACGGTCACCAGCGAGCCCCTGAGCCCGAAGAGCTCGCCGTTGGGCCGGGCCTCGAGCCTGCCCTCCCCCCGGCTGGCCGCCAGCAGCGCCATCAGGCCCGCCTTGAAGGGCGTGGTGTAGCTGAAGGTGGGCTCCCGGCCTTCCCCCAGCGGCTTGGTCCCCTCCTTCTCGCTCCAGGTGTAGCCCCCCTGCGGCGTGATCTGCGCGACGTTGGTGACCTTGTCCCCCTGCACGAACTCCCAGCGCCGCCGCTTGCCCTTGAAGTCGATGTACACCCGGATGCGGATCTCGCCCAGCCGCACCCCGGCCACGCTGCCCACGAGGGAATAGTCCTCGAGGTAAGTGCCGATCTGCTCGAGCGCCGCCCCGCCCATCGCCGCCCGCCCCCTGCCCAGCAGCTCCGCCGCCGCACCGTCCTGCGCCTGCGCCAGCACCCCCCACAGCGCCAACAAAGTCCCGGCTCGAGCCCACACCTTCATAAGCTCATCAGAAAATAAAAGCACGAACACGGCAAGCCACGGCCCTACATTTGCTAGTAAACCACCCCACGGCTAAAGCCGGGGGCTTCCGGGGGTGGTCTCGGTGAGGACGGCGGCGATCGGCGATTAGCCATCAGCCTTCAGCCATCAGCGGTCAGCAGGAGGCCCGTGGTTCGTGGTAAGCCCCTCCCCGCCAGCGGGGAGGGGGTATCCCCCCCAACCCCCCTTGCTAAGGGGGGAACAAGGCGTTTCGCGTCTTGCGTCTTGCGTTTTGCGTTCGGCGTACGACGTAGGACGTACGACGTACGACGTACAACGCACCACCCGCGCCAGCGTCCAGCGTCGAGCAGATGCCGGCCCCGCCTAAGCCCGCGCCGGAGGCGGCGTCTTGGGCCGCGCCTTGACCTTCTTGGCCTTGGCGCCCTTGGGCTTGGCGCGGTTTTCCAGGGCCTTCAGGCCGCCCACCAGGGTCCAGTCGAGGGCCTCGTCGAGGTTCTCGGCGAAGTGGAACCGGAGGTTCTGGCGCAAATAGGCCGGGATGTCGGAGAGGTCGGTCTGGTTCTGCCTGGGCAGGATGACCTCGCGGATGCCCGCGCGGCGCGCGCCCAGCACCTTCTCCTTGACCCCACCGATGGGCAGCACCCGCCCGGTGAGGGTGATCTCGCCGGTCATGGCGACGTCGTTGCGCACGGGGACGCCGGTGAGGGCCGAGACCACCGCGCTGGTGATGGCGATACCCGCACTGGGGCCCTCCTTGGGGATGGCGCCGGCGGGGACGTGGAGGTGCAGGTCGGTGTTGTCGAACTTCTCCAGCGGGATGCCGAAGCGCTCGGCGTTGCGCTTGGCGTAGGTGACGGCCGCGCGGGCCGACTCCTTCATCACCTCGCCGAGCTTGCCGGTGATGATCAGGCCGCCCTTGCCGGGGGTCGCGGAGACCTCGACGAACATGATGTCCCCGCCCACGGGCGTGTAGTACATGCCCGTCGCCACGCCCACCTGGGGCTCGCGGGCTTCGGCCTCGGGGAGGAACCGCACGGGGCCGAGGTACTTCTCGAGGTCCTGGTCGAGGATGCGCACGCGCTTCTTGCCCGACTCGAGCAGCCCCCGCGCCGACTTGCGCAGCACCGTGCCGATCTCGCGCTCGAGGTTGCGCACGCCCGCCTCGCGGGTGTAGGAGGTGATCAGGCGCGACAGCGCGGCGTCGGTGAAGACCACCTGGCTCTCCTTGAGGCCGTTCTCGCCGATCTGGCGCGGCAGCAGGTAGCGCTTGGCGATCTCGAGCTTCTCCTGCTCGATGTAGCTGGTGAACTCGATGATCTCCATGCGGTCCATGAGGGGGCCGGGGATGCTGTCGGGGAAGTTGGCGGTGCAGATGAACAGCACCTCGCTCATGTCGAAGGGCACGCCGAGGTAGTGGTCGGTGAAGTCCTTGTTCTGGGCGGGGTCGAGGAGCTCGAGCAGCGCCGCGGCGGGGTCGCCCTGGTAGGAGGTGCCCAGCTTATCGACCTCGTCGAGCAGGAAGACCGGGTTCTTGCTGCCCGCCTGGCGCAGGCCCTGGATGATGCGGCCGGGCATGGCCCCGATGTAGGTGCGGCGGTGGCCGCGGATGTCCGACTCGTCGCGGGCGCCGCCCAGGCTGATGCGGTAGTACTTGCGGCCCAGCGCCTGCGCGATGGACTTGGCGATGGAGGTCTTGCCCACCCCGGGCGGCCCCACGAAGAGCAGGATGGGGCCCTTGTTGATCTCCTCCTCCCTCAGCTCGCCCTTGCGCACGCGCTCGAGCTTGAGCTTGCGCACGGCGAGGTACTCGAGCACCCGGTCCTTGACCTTCTCCAGCCCGTAGTGCTCCTCGTCGAGGATCTTGGCGGCCTCGGTGAGGTCGATCTGGTCGGTGGTGCGGGTGTTCCAGGGCAGCGAGACGATCCAGTCGAGGTAGGTGCGCACCACGCTGGCCTCGGCCGAGTCGGGGTGCATGCGGGCGAAGCGGCTGAGCTCGCGCTCGACCTCGCCGCGCACGGCCTCGGGCAGGTTCAACGCCTCGATCTTCTCGCGCAGCTCCTCGACCTCCTGGTCGCCCTCCTCGCCGTGGAGCTCGCGCTGGATGGCCTTCATCTGCTCGCGCAGGAAGTACTCGCGCTGGTTGCGGTCGATCTCCTCCTTGACCTGCTGCTGGATGCGCCGCTGGGTCTCCATGAGCTCGATCTCGGCGTCGAGCAGCACCAGCACGCGCTTGAGGCGCTCGGCCGCGGAGGCGATCTCCAGCAGCTTCTGCTTGTCCTCGAGCTTGAAGTCGACGTGGAAGGCGATGTAGTCGGCGAGCTGGGAGGGGTCTTCGAGGTTGAGCACGAACTGCGCGGTCTCCGGGGAGAGGTACTTCCCCTCCTTGAGCACGGTCTCGAAGCGGGCCTTGACCTCGCGGAACAGCGCCTTGAGCTCGACCTCCTTGTCCTGCGACTCGGGGATGGCCTCGACGGCGGCCTCGAGGTAGCCCTTGCGCTGCTCGTACTGCTTGACCCGCACGCGGGCGAAGGCCTGCACCAGCATCTGCACGGAGCCGTCGGAGTTCTTGCGCATGCGCAGGATGTTGCAGGCGGTGCCCACGAGGTACATGTCGTCGGGGCCGGGCTCCTCGAGCTCCTTGTCGCGCTGCGAGGCGATGAGGATGACCTTGTCGCGGGCCAGGGCCTCGTCAATGGCCCGGATGGACACGGGCCGCCCGGCCTCGATGGGCATGACCATGGTGGGGTAGATGACCGAGCCGCGCACCGGACAGACCGGCAGGGTTTCAGGGATTTGGGTGTTGGGGTTGGGTTCGCTCATCGCATTCACCGTTGTGGGCGGAGGTTGCAGGGCTGTGGGTCGGAACCACCGGAGGGAAGGTATAAGTGCTAAGGGCAGTCTAGCGGTTTTGGCTGTGGGATTCGTGACCCAGTACCATAAAGGAATATCATGATGCGTGAGCGTGGTCGTGTCAAGTTTACTGAAGCTCTAAAAATCAAGCATGGCCGACGCCCCGGACGTCGCGGCGTACCTCGAGCCGCGCGCTTTGCCGTATGCTGGACCCAATGCGACGCCTCTGGGTTTGGCTGCTGGTGCTGACCACCGTTCTCGGGGTCTTCCCCCTGTTCTCCCTGGCCGAGGCCCAGCGCAGCGGCGGCGGCGTGGGCGGGCGCGGCGGCTTCCGCTCGTCCCCCGCTCCGCGCGTCAACCCTTCCCCTGCGCCCACCTTCCC
>NZ_QXDL01000245.1:0-5278 GCF_003574345.1 Calidithermus terrae | reverse complement strand
GGGGCCGAAGCGTACGACGTACGGCGCAGGACACGCGTCTTGCGTTTTGCGTTTTGCATTAGGCCTCTCGCGTACGACGTACGACGCAGGACGTACGACGTAACACCCGCGCCCGGCGTTCGGCCATCCGCTATCGGCTGTCTTTCCTCTACCCTCACCACAGCCGCACCCCCGGCACCGGGTTGAGGTTAGCCAGCATCTCCACCAGCATGGGCCCGTAAGCCACCAGCACCAGCCCCGCCGCCACGGCGAACCACAGCCACACCCGCTCGGCCAGCAGCGCCAGGGGGTTGCCCTCGGGCTTGGAGATGGCCTCGGCGAAGGGGATCTCCTGGTGTTCGGAGAAGTCGCGCCGCCGTTGCAGGGCGGTGGCGAAGATCACGTAGAAGAAAAAGAGGATGCAGGCGAAGAGGATGACCCCCGAGATGGCGTTGAGCACCATCCAGGGGCCCGCCCCGGCGTAGGCCTCGGGCACCTCGGCGATGTAGGAGCGGCGCGGCACCCCGTGGAGAAAGCCCATCCAGTGCAGGGCGAAGGTCATGATGAACATGCCGATGAACCACAGCCACATCGAGGCCCAGGCCAGCCCCGGCCTCACCAGAGGCTTGCCGGTGAGGTGCGGGACGAGCCAGAAGGCCGCGCCCATCGCCCCCATCGCCACCAGCCCGGCGACTTGCATGTGGAAGTGCCCCGAGATCCAGGTGGTGTTGTGCACGCCCTGGTTGAGGGTGAAGCTGGCGTTGACCATGCCGCCCGCCCCGCCGGGGATGAACAGGATGAAGCCCAGCAGGAAGGCCAGCACGCTGGGGTTGTTCCAGGGCAGCGCCGTGACCCAGCCGATCAGGCCCCTGCCGCCCCGCGCCCGCCCGGCGACCTCGAGGCTCGCCGCGATGGTGAAGGCGGTGAGCAGGCTGGGCAGGGCCACCATCATGGTCAGGACGGTGTGGACCCACTTCCAGAAGTCGGGGATGCCGGGGTCGGAGAACTGGTGGTGGAAGCCCACCGGGGTCGAGAAGAGCAGGAAGAGCAGGAACACCACCCGCGCCAGCGGGTCGGAGACCAGCTTCCCCCCGGCCTGGCGCGGCAGGACGGTGTAGGCGATGACGTAGACCGGCAGCAGCCAGAAGTAGACGATGGCGTGCCCGGTGTACCAGAAGAGGGTTCGCGCCAGCAGGGGGTCCACGCCCTCGATCCAGCCGAAGGACCAGGGGATGAGGAAGACCGCCACCTCCACCACCAGGCCCAAGGAGGCCAGGAACCACATCAGCCAGTGGACCACGCTCATGTAGGCGGGGAGCGGGGTGACCCGGCCGGGGTTGGCCCGCTTCCAGCGCAGCCACATCTCGAGCACCAAGGAGCCCGTGACCCAGCTCGAGAGCACGAAGACGGCCGCCCCCACGTAGAAGGCCCAGTGCCCCTTGAGCGGCGGGTAGAAGGTGTAGAGCACGGTGGCCGCGTTGCCCAGCAGCGGGACCGCGGCGACGGCCAGCCCCACGAAGGCCATCCACCACGAGATCCAGGCCCAGGTCATGTTCGGCCGCAGCCCCAGCGAGCGGGCCGGGAGGTACAGCAGCACCGCCTGGGCGAAGAGCTGGGTGAAGACGATGGCGTTGAGCACGCCGTGCAGGGTGAGCCCCTGGTAGTACGACTGCACCAGGGGCCGCAGGAAGGGGTAGAGGTCGATGTTGGCGTAGTTGAGCGCCTGCAGGGGCCCGAACAGCGACCCGACGAGCAGGGCCACGAAGCCCAGCATCAGCAGGTAGAGCGTGACCTTCTTCTCGGGCGCGCCGGCGTAGGCGTCGGGGCGGGAGAGGGTGCGAACGGCCATTGCTTCTCCTTTGGACTTGGTCGAGGGTCGAGGGCTTGGGGTCGAGGGCCGGGAAAGGCTCGCGGCTCGTGGTCGGAGGCTTTCCCCACGGGCGCCCCGACGCTCACTCCTCGACCACGATGCGGCTGAGCATCTTGGCGTGGCCCAGGCCGCAGTACTGGTGGCAGATGATCTTGTAGGTGCCGGGGCGGTCGAAGGTGTACCCCACCTTGGAGACGTAGCCGGGCACCACCTCCACGTTGACGTTGGTGCGCTCGATCATGAAGCCGTGCACCACGTCGGGGCTGGCGACGTAGAAGGTCACCTTGCGCCCCCGCTTCACCCGCATCTCGCCCGGGGCGTAGCCGAAGGCGAAGGCCTGCACGTAGGCCACGTACTCGTTGCCCACCTGCTCGAGGCGCGGGTTGGCGAACTCGCTCCCGGCGCGCACCTCGCCCGCGCGGATCCGGCCCGCCCCGCGCGGGATGGTCTGGCCGTAGTTGAGCGCGGTGTAGGCGATGAGCACCAAAAAGACCAGGATCATCACCAGCACCACCCGCAGCCAGATGGCCTCGTAGCGCTCGAAGGCGTGGTGGGACCCGTTCATGCGCCGCTCCTCGAGAGGTAGCCCAGGAAATGGGCCAGCCAGAACACCACCACGAAGATGAACACCAGGGAGATCACCATCAGGGCGCCCACCGGTCGCTCGTCGTGCACGCTCATCCCCTCCTTCGCCGGGCTCGAGGGCCACGCCCAGGCCGCCCAAACCCCGCACGGCACGCGGGAAGCAGCCAGGGGCCGGCCGCGCCCCGGTCCCATGCAGTGAGCCTAGCAGGGGCTCATCCCGGCGGGCTAACCGTAATTGGTTAGAAACACCCCCTACTTATGGCAGGGCGCCGCCGATGCCCTCCCCCACGGGCAGCCGCACCACGGCGGTGGTGCCCTTGCCCGGCTCGCTCTGTAGCCGGATCTCCCCCCCGTGCTGCTCGACGACCCACTTGGCGATGGAGAGGCCGAGCCCGGTGCCGCCGGAGTCGCGCGAGCGGGAGGGGTCGGCGCGGTAGAAGCGCTCGAAGACGTGGGGCAGGTGCTCGGGGGCGATGCCGACGCCGGTGTCCACCACCCGCAGCTCGGCCCAGCCGCCCGACCGCTCGAGCCCCAGGCGCACCGCACCGCCCGCCGGGGTGTACTTGAGGGCGTTCTCCAGCAGGATCAGGGCGAGCTGCTTGAGCCGGTCGCGGTCGCCCGGCACCGTCAGGGGAGGCAGGGGGCCCAGTTCCAGGCGGTGGCTATTGCTCAGGCTCCTCGCGGTGGCGAAGGCCTCCCGCAGCACCTCGTCGAGGCGAACCGGCCCCAGCCGCAGCCGCAGCCCCGCGTCGCCGCGCGCGAGGGCGAGCATGTCGTTGACCAGGCGCGACAGGCGCTGGGCCTCGCGGGCCGCGTCGGTCAGCGCCTCGGTGTAGTCGGGCTCGCCCATGTCGCGGAAGTGCAGCAGCAGCTCGAGGTTGCCCTGGATGGCGGTGAGGGGGGCGCGCAGCTCGTGGGCGGCGTCGGCCACGAAGCGCTTCTGGGCCTCGGCCAGCCGCCGGTAGCGCTCCTCGCTCTGCCGCAGCGCCTCCTCCGCCCGCTGGCGCTCGGTCACGTCGGTGTTGGTGCCGAACCAGCGGGTCACGCGGCCCGAGGCGTCGCGGAAGGGCATGACCCGGGTGAGGAAGGGGCGGAACACCCCGTCGGCGCCGCGCAGCGGGAAGGTCATGTCGAAGGGCTCGCCGCTTTGCAGCGAGGCCCGCCAGCGCCGCAGCACCTCCGGCAGCAGCCCGGGGTCGTGCACCTTCTGCCAGCCCCAGCCCTCCATCTCCTCGAGCGTGGTGCCGGTGTAGTCGTACCAGCGCTGGTTGTACCAGAAGATGTGGCCGCTGGCGTCGGCCATCCAGGCCAGTTGGGGGATGGTCTCGGCGAGCTGGCGGAAGCGCTCCTCGCTCTCGCGCAGCGCCTCCTCGGCCTGCTTGCGCCCGGTGACGTCCATGTTGACGCCGCTCATGCGCACCACCCGGCCGGCGTCGTCGCGGTAGAAGCGCGAACGGCTGGCGATCCAGCGCACCTGGCCGTCGGGCCGCACGATGCGGTACTCCTCCTCCACGAACTCCTCACCCGCCGCCGCGGCCCGCTCGGCGTTGGCGGCGATGCGCTCGCGGTCGTCGGGGTGGACCAGGCGGAAGAAGTCGTTGACGTGGTGGTGCAGGGTGCCGGGCCCCAGGCCGAACAGCGCCTCCTGCTCGGGCGACCAGCGCTGCTCGCCGGTGAGGGTGTCCCAGTCCCACGCCCCCATGCGCCCCGACTGCAGCGCCAGCCGCAAGCGCTCCTCCGACGCCCGCAGGCCCTCGTACAGCCGGGCCCGCTCGAGGGCCTGCGCCACCAGCCCGCTGAGCGTCAGCAGGAAGTCGCGCTCCTCGCTGTCCCACTCCCGCACGTCGGCGAAGGCGAAGACCAAGCAGCCCAGCACCCGCCCGTCCGCCGCCAGCGGCAGGCTCACCGAGGCCTCGGTGCCCAGGGCGCGGATCTGCGCCTCGAGGTGGGGGTACTGCCGGGCGTAGTCGGCGGCCGAGCCGAACCAGCGCGGCCGCCCGTCGCGGGCGCTGTCGGCCAGGGGCACGCCCGCGACGAGGGGGACCTCGCGGTAGCGCTCGCGCAGCGCCGAGCCCCGCTCGGTCCAGCTCACCGCCCGCAGGGCCTCGCCCTCCAGCAGGTAGAGCCCGCCGTACACCGCCCCCAGCACCCCCGACGCCTCGCGCATCGCCACCTCGCACACCCCGGCCGGCTCGAGCGTGACCGCCAGGGCCTGGGCCAGCCGCCGCAAGACCTCGGCCCGCTGCCGCCCCCGCCGCTCCTGCGCGAAGAGCCGGGCATTAGCCAGCGCCGCCGCGGCCCGGCGGGCGAACTCCTCGCCCAAAGCCACGTCGGCCTCGCCGTAGCGGCGGTGGGGGTCGGAGGAAGCCACGTCGATCACCCCCAGCACCTCCCCGCCCCACACCATCGGCAGGCTCATGCCCGAGCGCAGCTCGAGCCCCTTGAGCACCGCCAGCCGCTCGGGGTCGGCCACCCGCGCCTCGAGCAGGGCGTCGGTGATCACGGGCAGGAGCTGGGGCTTGCCCGTGCGGTAGGCCGCGCCGGTGCCCTGCGGGGCGTCCCGGCGGATGGGGTAGCGCCGCAGCATGCGCTGCACGAGCTCGACCCTGGCCTCGTCGGCGGGGTGGACCACCAGGGGCTCGAGGGTGCCGCCCGAGCCGGGCAGGTAGACCGCGCACCAGTCGCCCAGCACCGGCACCGCCAGCCGGGCCACCTCCGCCAGGGTCTGCCGCGGGTCGCGGGAGAGGCTCAGCCGCTCGCTCGCCGCCGCCAGGAAGCTCAGCCGCTCCTCCTGCACCTTGCGCTCGTGCACGTCGGTGAAGGTGCCCACCCACGCCGCGACCC
>NZ_QXDL01000244.1:0-5290 GCF_003574345.1 Calidithermus terrae | reverse complement strand
GGCCGTGCCGCTGGTGCTGCCCTACCTCACCCACCCCGACCCCCTGCTGCGGCTGGTGGCCGCCCGCGCCGCGGCCCGCTCGGCCCCGCCGGAGGCGCTGGGCGGGCTGGCCGAGGCTTTGCTCCACACCGGCCTGCCCCGGGGGGCGTTGCTCGAGGTGCTGCTGCTGCTCGAAGACCGCGCGGCGCCGGTGCTCGAGCGCCTCCTGGAGGCGGGCGGCTCCCGCGAGCTGTGGGCCGCGCTCGAGGCCGCCGGCCGCCTGCGCCTGCTGGCCCTGGCCGGGGCCGTGAGCGGCTTCCTGGCCCACCCCGACCCCGAGCTCAAGGCCGCCGCCCTGCGGGCGTTGCTCCGGCTGGGCTACCCCCCGGACGGCCACGAGGCCGCCGTGCTCGAGGCCCTCGACAGCCCGCAGGAGTTCCTGCGCATCCACGCGGTGCGCCTGCTGCCGCTGCTGAGCCCGGCCTTCGCCGAGGGCGAGCTGTGGAAGCGCCTGGGCGACCCCTCCTTCTACGTGCGGCGCGCCGCCGCCGAGGCCCTGGCCCACGCCCGCCCCGCCCTGCTCGAGCACGCCGCCGCCGAGCACCCCGACCGCTACGGCCGCGACATGGCCGCGCAGGTCCTACGGGAGCGCTGATGCTGGCCGACCTCTACCTCGCTTATCAGGTGCTGGTGCTGGGCTACTTCGCCGTGCTCAACCTGCTGTACGCCGCCTTCTCGCTGGCGGGGCTGAGCATGGTGGCCCGCTACGCCCGCGAGCTCTCCGAGCTGGCCTTGAAGGACCTGCTCGAGCGCGAGGCCTACCTGCCCGTCTCGATCCTGGTGCCCGCCTACAACGAGGAGAAGACCATCGTGGAGTCGGTGCGCTCCTTCTTGGCGCTGCACTTCCCCGAGTTCGAGGTGGTGGTCGTCTGCGACGGCCCCAAGGACCGCACCGTCGAGAAGCTGCGCGAGGCCTACGCGCTGGTGGAAGAGCCCGTGGTCTTCCGCAAGGCCATCGACTGCAAGCCCATCCGCGCCATCTACCGCTCGCTGCGCCACCCCAACCTGGTCGTGCTCGACAAGGACAACGGCGGCAAGGCCGACGCGCTCAACGCCGGGCTCAACCTGGCGCGCTACCCCGTCTTCTGCGCCGTTGACGCCGACAGCCTGCTCGACGGCGACGCGCTGCTGCGGGCGAGCCGCATTTTCCTCGAGGACGACCGCGTGCTGGCGGTGGGGGGCACCATCCGCCCGCTCAACGGGGCCACCGTGCGCGGCAGCGTGGTCGAGGCGCTGCGGCTGCCCAGGGGCTTCCTCGAGCGCATGCAGATCGTGGAGTACGCCCGCGCCTTCTTCAGCGGCCGGGCCGGGTGGAGCGCGATGGACGCCCTGCTCATCATCTCCGGCGCCTTCGGCCTCTTCCGCCGCCAGGCCGTGCTGGCCGTGGGCGGCTACCGCACCGGCACGGTGGGCGAGGACATGGAGCTCGTCGTGCGCCTGCACCGCCGCGCCCGCGAGCAGCGGCAGGACTACCGCATCGTCTACACCCCCGACCCCATCTGCTACACCGAAGTCCCCACCGACTGGCAGACCCTGCGCAAGCAGCGCAACCGCTGGCACCGGGGGTTGTGGGAGGTGCTGTGGGCCCACCGCGCCATGCTCTTCAACCCCCGCTACGGCCGGCTGGGAGTACTGGCGATGCCCTACTTCCTCTTCTTCGAGGCCCTCTCCCCCGTGGTCGAGGTGCTGGGCTACCTCATGCTCCCCGTGGCCTACGCCCTGGGCCTGCTCAACCTCGAGTTCGCCCTGCTCTTCCTGCTCCTGGCCCTGGGCTTCGGCGTGCTGCTCTCCCATCTCGCCGTCGGCATCGAGACCCTGCTGTTCAAGCGCTACCGCAGCCTCTGGGAACGCGCCCTGCTGCTGGGCCTGGGGCTGCTCGAGGTGCTGGGCTACCGCCAACTGCTGGCCTTCGAACGCTTCCTGGCGAGCTTCCAGGTCTGGCGCAAACGCGGCGTCTGGGGCGAGATGACCCGCAAGGGGCTCGAGACGCAGCAAGCCAAAAGGCCGTGAGGGCCGTAGCCAGTCGCTCGTGGCTGGTGACTTGTCGAGGGCCGAGAGTCCAGGGCCGAGGGCCAAGGTGTCATACGTTTTGCGTTTTGCGTTTTGCGTTTTGCGTCTTGCGTCTTGCGTTTTGCGTCTCGCGTACGGCGTACGACGTACGACGTACGACCGGCGTCTGGCGTCTTGCGTACGACGTACGACCCGCGTTGGGCGTTTGTCGTTCGGCGTTGGGCCATCGACTATCGGCATCCCGCCATCCACCCAAAACCCAATCCCCCCGGCAAAACCGGGGGGACTCGCCGCTTCGGTGGCGGAGGGGGAGGGATTCGAACCCTCGATACCCCGCAAGGGATATACCGGTTTTCGAGACCGGCCCATTCAACCGCTCTGGCACCCCTCCAAAACAGGGCCGCCTTACAACTTTAGGGGGCGTTTTCGCGCTCGTCAAGATGCCGCCCCCGCAACCGGGCGAAAAAATCGCGCAGCAGCCTCGAGGCCTCGCGCTCGAGCCATCCCCCCTCCCAGCGCATCGCCGGGCGGACGCCGTGGACGGTGAAGGCCCCGGCCTTGAGGTTCTCGCTGCCGTAGACCACCCGCCCGACCTGGGCCTCCAGCAGCGCGCCGTAGCACATGGGGCAGGGCTCGAGGGTGACGTAGAGGGTGCTCCCGGGCAGCACCTTCTCGCCCTGCCGCTCGACGGCCGCGTTCAGGGCCAGCAGCTCGGCGTGGGCGGTGGCGTTGCGCAGCTCCTCGACCCGGTTGGGGGCTGAGGAGAGCAATTCACCCTCCCGCACCAGCACCGCGCCGACGGGCACCTCGCCCCGGGCCCCGGCTTCCCGGGCGAGCCGCAGGGCTTCGGCCATCCAGCGGCGGTCCTGGGGGGCGGGCTCGAGCCCGCTCACCTCCAGCACCCGCGAGCCCTCGGCCCGCACCGGCCAGACCCGCTTGAGCTCGGGGGGCACGCCCTGCTCGGCCAGGAGCTCCACCAGCCGTTTGCGGCCGAAGGGGCGCTCGAGCCAGTCGCCCGGCTTCGCGGCCCGGAAGCCCGGCGGCAGCGGCACGGCGAGCCCGGGCGGGAGCAGGAACAGGCTGCCCTCGACCCGGCGGGCCAGCCAGCCCTCCGGCAGGCTTTGGGGATGGCCTGCGAGGGCCAGCCCCAGCGCCTCCACCAAGCGGCGCTCGGGGCGCAGCCCCAGGCGCTCCAGGATCTGCCGCAGGGCCCTCGTCCGCAGCACGGGCGGGCTCTTGAGCAGCGGGGCCACCCGGAAGGCCGGGACCGGCCAGCGCGGGTCGGGGAGCAGGCGGGCGGCGGCCTGGGCCTCGAGCGCCTCGTCCTCCTGCTGGCGCAGCAGGGCGAACTCCGCGAGGTGGGCGCTGCCGTGCGGGAAGCGCTCCTCCAGCCTGGGCAGCACCGCGTGGCGCAGGTAGTTGCGCTCGAGGGCGGTGTCCTGGTTGGTGGGGTCCTCGAGCCAGTCTTCCCCCAGCGCGCGCAGGCAGTCGCGCAGCTCCTGGCGGCTGAAGCCCAGCAGGGGCCGCAGCACCCTCCCCTGGCGCTGGCGGATGCCCGTGGCCCGCCCGCTGCCCCGCGCCAGTTGCCACAGCAGCGTCTCGGCCTGGTCGTCCTGGGTGTGGGCGGTGAGGACGGCGGCGGCGCGGTGCTTCCTGGCGACGCGGGCGAAGAAGGCGTAGCGCAGCTCGCGGGCGGTGGCCTCGAGGTTGGCCCGCTTGCGCCGCGCGACCTCGGCCACCTCCACGCGCTCGACCTCGCAGGCCATCCCCAGCCGCCCGGCCAGCGCCGCGACCCAGGCGGCCTCCCGCCCCGACTCCGGGCGCAGGGCGTGGTCGAGGTGGGCCACCACCACCCGCCGCCCCAGCGCGTGCAGCAGGTGCAGCAGCGCCACCGAGTCGCCCCCGCCCGAGACCGCCGCCACCAGCAGGGCGTCGGGGGGGAGGGGCTCGAGCTCCTGGCGCAGGCGTTGGGTCAGCGCGTCCATCCCTGGGCCTCAGGCTATACGATTGGGCGAATGAGCGTAGAGCTGCGCTTCGACTTCGACCGTTACCCCTACCTCACCGAGGGCCTGCCGGGCCTCGAGGGGCGCATCCGCGTGGAGAACGCCGACTTCCAGGTGACCGAGGTGCCCGCCTACCTCCCCAGCGGCGAGGGGGAGCACTTCTACTTCTTCCTCGAGAAACAGGGCCTCACCACCCGCGCCGTCTTCGAGTTCCTGCGCGACGAGCTGCGCATCAACGAGGCCGCCATCGGGGTGGCGGGGCTCAAGGACAAGCACGCCCTCACCCGCCAGTGGTTCAGCGTGCCCCTGCGGGCCGCCGAGCGCCTGAGCGGGCTGGAGAGCCTGCCGGGGGTGCGGGTGCTCGAGACCGGCGTCCACGGCAACAAGCTGCGGGTCGGCCACCTCAAGGGCAACCGCTTCCGCATCCTCGTGCGCACCGGCGCCCCGCCCGACCTCCAGACCGCCCGGACCGTGCTGGAGCGGCTCGAGCGCCACGGCGTGCCCAACTACTACGGCCCCCAGCGCTTCGGCATCGGCGGGCAGAACCCCCTGCGCGGCTACGAGCTCGTCACCACCGGCAAGGGCCGGGGCAACCCCTGGCTCAAGCGCTTCCTCATCGGCAGCCTGCAAAGCCTCCTGTTCAACGACTGGCTGGGCGAGCGCCTGCGCGCGGGCCTCTTCGACCGGGTGATCCAGGGCGACGTAGCCAAGAAGCACGACACCGGCGGGGAGTTCGTGGTGCAGGACCCCGAGGCCGAGAACCCCCGCGCCCAGCGCTTCGAGATCAGCGCCACCGGCCCGCTTTACGGCAAGAAGTACCGCGAGGCCGAGGGCGAAGCCCGCGCCCTCGAGGACCGCGTCCTCTCCCGCTACGCCCTCAGCCGCGAGCAGTTCGCCGCCCGCAAGGGCGACCGCCGCTGGATCCGCTTCCCTTTGCAGGAGTGGGCCCTCGAGCCCGCCCCCGAAGGGCTATGGCTCAGCTTCTTCCTCCCCAAGGGGGCCTACGCCACCACGGTGCTGCGCGAGGTGATGAAGCGCAACCCGGAGAACGCCGAGGAAGGCGAGGAGCTGGAGGAGTAGGGCGCGGAGGACAGCGCTTGTGGCTGTCAGCTTTCAGCGATCAGCCGTCAGCGGTAAGCGAAAGGCTCGTGGCGTATGGCTACCCCTCCCTCCCCGCCCGCGGGGAGGGTTTATCCCCCCCTGCCCCCCTTGCTAAGGGGGGCAGGGGGGGATAAACC
>NZ_QXDL01000243.1:0-5351 GCF_003574345.1 Calidithermus terrae | reverse complement strand
CCCCCATCCACCCCCTGGTCCAGGCGGCGCTCGCCAAGCCGATGCGCGGCCACCTCGACCCCGAGACCCTCGCGACCAACCGGCGCATCCGCGGCTACCTCGAGGCCCTCTTCGGCGCCGGGGAGGGCGCCCTCCTGGCCGCCCTGCCGGGCTCGGGCAGCCTGGGGATGGAGGCCGGCCTCACCAACCTGGCCTCGCAAGGCGACGCCGTGCTGCTGCTGGTCAACGGCACCTTCGGCGAGCGCATGGTGGAGATCGCCCACGCCTACGGGATGCGCTACACCGTGCTGCGGGCCGAGCCCGGACAGCCCATCGACCCCGAGGCCGTGCGCCGGGCCCTCGCCGAGCGCCGCTACCGACTCGTCACGCTGGTGCACGGCGAGACCAGCACCGGGGTGATCAACCCCGCCGCCGAGATCGCGGCCCTGGTGCGCGAGCACGGGGCCTACTTCATGCTCGACGCGGTGACCACCGCCGGCATGATGCCCCTCTCCATGACCGCCATGGGCGTGGACTACGCCTTCACCGGCAGCCAGAAGTGCCTCTCGGCCCCGCCCGGCCTGGCCCCCTTCGCCCTCTCCCCGCGCGGCCGGGAGCGGCTGGGCAAGGCCCACGTGCCGGGCTGGTACTCCGACCTCGCGCGCGTGGCGGTCTACTGGGAGCAGGAGGGCTACTTCTGCACCTCCCCGGTGCTGCTGCACTTCGCCCTCGAGGAGGCCCTGCGCCTCGCGCTGGAGGAGGGCCTGGAGAAGCGCCACCAGCGGGCCAAGCGCCTGTACGGCCAGGTGCTGGGGCTGCTCGAGGAGCTCGGCTTCCGCGCCTACGCCGCCCCCGAGGCCCGCCTGCCCACCGTCCTCACCGTGCGCCCCCCGGAAGGCTTCAGCGAGGCCGGCCTCCGCAAGGGCCTCTACCAGCGCGGCGTCTCGGTGGCCGGGGGCATCGGCCCCACCGCCGGCCAGGTGCTGCGCCTGGGCCTCATGGGCGAGAGCGCCCGCGAGGAGCACTACCGCGTCTTCTTCCGCGCCCTGGGCGAGGTCATGGGCAAGAGCGGCCTGGAGGAGGCCTTCCTCGAGCGCGCCCAGCCGGCGGCGGTGTAAAGCGGTCAGCCGTCAGCCCTCAGCGGTCAGCGGAAGGCCCGTAGCCCGTAGCCCGTGGCCGGTCGAGGACCGGGGGCCAAGGCGTCTTGCGTTTGGCGTTGGGCGTACGGCGTAGGACGTACGACCCGCGCCCGGCCACCGACCTAAATCCCCGGCTGCGTCAGGTAAATGTGCTCCAGCTCGGCCTCGAGCTGCCCCAGGGCCTTGTCGAGCGGGCCGCCCTCGTAGGGCAGCGCGGCGTAGGCCTGGATCTGGACGTTCTGCTTGAGGCGCTTGAACACCGGGGCCACCGCCTGGGGGCCGCCTTCTTGCAGGATCAGGAGGTAGCGGCCCTCGCCCAGGCGGAACACCAGGTCGGGGCCGCGCAGGGTCTGCAGGATGGGCTCGGGGGCCTGGTCGGGGGCGGTCTGCAGCATGAGCATCATCATGGGGCGGGCGGCGGCCATGGGCTCGAGGCTCGGCGCCAGGGCCATCAGGGCGGCCCGGTTCATGGCCCCGCCGCGCTCGCGGTAGGACTCCTGCTGCAGGCTGGGCAGGGTCTCCCGCTGCTGGAGGAAGTACAGGCCGCAGAGCACCGCGACGCCCGCCCCCAGCGCGGCCACCGCGGCGCTGCCCTGGTAGAAGACGGGCATGGAGGTGAGGTTGAGCGCGGCGTGGGTCGCCACGGTGTAGCCCAGCAGGCCCAGGCCGATCACCCAGCACAGCCGCACCACCGCCGCCGCCGGGGCGCGGTTGTAGAGGCTGGCGGCGCCGGTGAGGATGAGGGCGGCCATCAGGTAGGCCAGGCCCGGGTAGAGGTCCTCGCGCTGGGAATAAAACCACAGAGGGGCTATACCCAGCAGCAGGAAGATCCAGGGCACGGCGTACAACCAGGGCATCCCCTCCAGCATAGGACATTCCGCCCCATATCCGAACATCTTTCTCACCTTCTGCCCCGTTTTGCCTTCCCACACCCGGGAAACGGCCGCCGCCCCAGAGGGGACGGGCTTACCCTTTGGCCGGGCCCGATGCGGGAGAATAGGCTTGGACACGATGAGCCCACTCGCCGAACGCCTACGCCCCCGCCGCCTCGAGGAGGTCGTGGGGCAAGAACACCTCACCGGGCCCGGCAAGCCCCTGCGGCGGATGCTCGAGACCGGCCGCCTGCACTCCTTCTTGCTGTGGGGCCCGCCCGGGAGCGGCAAGACCACCCTCGCCCGCCTGCTGGCGCAGGGGGTGGGGAAGGAGATGATCGCGCTCTCGGCGGTGAACGCCGGGGTCAAGGAGATCAAGGAGGCGGTGGCGCGCGCGCGGGAGGTGGGCGGGCTCGTGCTCTTCCTCGACGAGATCCACCGCTTCAACAAGTCGCAGCAGGACGCGCTGCTGCCGCACGTGGAGTCGGGGCTCTTGACCCTGATCGGGGCCACCACCGAGAACCCCAGCTTCGAGGTCAACCCCGCGCTGCGCTCGAGGGCGCGGGTCTACGTGCTCAAGCCGCTCGACGAGGACGCCGTACGGCGGGTGCTCGAGCGGGCCCTGGGCCACCCGGAGGGCTTAGAGGGGGTGGAGGCCGAGCCCGAGGCGCTCGAGCTCGTCGCCCAGGCCTCGCTGGGCGACGCCCGCCGGGCCTTGTCGGCGCTGGAGATGGCCGCGCAACTCGGCCACGGCCGGGTGGACGTGGGGGCCGTCAAGGAGGCGCTGGGCAGCCAGACGGTGGTCTTCGACAAGGAGGGCGAGGCCTTCTACGACCTGATCTCGGCGCTGCACAAGAGCGTGCGGGGCAACCACCCCGACGCGGCGCTGTACTACTTCGCGCGGATGCTCGAGGGCGGCGCCGACCCGCTGTACCTCGCCCGCCGCCTGGTGCGCATGGCCGCCGAGGACGTGGGCCTGGCCGACCCCCTGGCCCTGCGCCTGGCCGTCGCGGCCCGCGACACCTACGAGTTTTTGGGCAGCCCCGAGGGGGAGCTGGCCCTGGCCCAACTGGTGGTCTACCTGGCCTTAGCCCCCAAGTCCAACTCGGTCTACGTCGCCTGGAAGAAGGCGCAGGACCTGGCCCGCCAGCACCCCGCCGCCCCGGTGCCCCTCAACCTGCGCAACGCCCCCACCGGCCTGATGAAGCAGCTCGGCTACGGCGAGGCCTACGCCTACTACCACGACGACCCCGAGGGCAGCTTCGCCCAGCCCTACTGGCCCGAGGGGATGCGCCCCGCCGAGCTCTACGAGGCCAGCGGCGAGGGCTGGGAGGAGCGGGTGCGCGAGCGGCTCAAAAGCCTGCGCGAGCGCTTCCGCAAGGCCGAGGGGTCACAGCCGCATCGCCGCTGAGAGGCTGAACAGCCCGCCGCCCCCCTGGAAGCTGCCCAAGTAGCTCAGCTCGAGCACGAAGCCGGGGAAAGCGTAGCCGCCGGTGAGCTGGTAGACCCAGCCGCTGACGGCCTGCCCGTCAACCGAGAAGCCGATCCACTGCACGCGCGGCGAGAGGTAGAAGGCCTCGAGGCCCGCCAGCAGCCCCACGTCCACGACCACCGGGATGCCCACGGTGCCGGGCACGAAGAGCACGTAGGGCAGGGTCAGGCCCGCGTCGAGGCTGAGGCCGGGCTCGAGCCGCTGCTTGACCCCGGCCCGCACCCCCAACTGCGCCGAGGCGTTGAACTCGGTCTCCCCGTCGCCGCGCGCGAAGGCCAGGTACGGCAGGACGCCGCCCTCGCCGCCGGTGCCGACCACCCCGCTCAGGCCCACGCTGACGCTGCTGCCGTTGACCGGCTCGGGGGTGCGGAGCACCGAGACCGGAAGGCAGCCGCTCAGGACGGCCGAGGCCGCCACCGCCAGGGCGAGTTTTCTCATGCCCCCAGTCTAGCCGACCTCAGCGCTGCAGCAGCGGCCAGGACATGTCCTTCTCCGAGATCACCTCGATGGGCAGCGGCCACTCGATGCCGATGGCCGGGTCGTCGGGGCGCAGGCCGCGCTCGGTGCCGGGGGCGTAGAACTCGGAGACCAGGTAGAACACCTCGGCCCCGTCGGTGAGGGCCTGGTAGGCGTGGGCGAAGAGGGGGGGCACGTAGAGCGCCTTGCGGTTGTCGGCGCTGAGCTCGAGGCCGAACCACTTCAAGTAGGTGGGCGACTCCTGCCGCATGTCCACGATCACGTCGAAGACGGCCCCGCGGACGCAGCGGATGAACTTGGCCTCCAGCGCCGGGGGCACCTGGTAGTGCAGCCCGCGCACCGTGCCCTTCTTGTGGTTGTAGGACATGTTGCCCTGCACGAAGCGGTCGGGGAGGCCGTGCTGGGCGAATTCCTGCTCGCAATAGGCGCGCGCGAAAAAGCCCCGGAAGTCCTCGCGCGGCTCGAGCTCGACCACGAAGGCGCCCTTCAGGGGGGTCTCGGTGAATTTCATGGGCTCGAGTATATCCACGCAGGCCGCGAAAAAGCGCGTCGGACGGCTGGAGGGCCGCGTGAACTGGGCGTTACGGCGTTTCGGAAGCGCAACGTAGAGCGAGACGTGATCGAGTGCTGCTTTTTTGAATTCCTATTGACAAGCCGGAAGTGAGGGGGTTATTAATAGACTCATTCCAAAGGAGCGATTCTTTGGTTCGCCCGTTACCGACGGCCTAAAGCCCTATTTCCACCCAAAACTGGGACTTCAGAGGAGGCGCTTGCGTGAGGCGTTGGCACACCCTACTGGCTTTATTCGCCCTGGCCGCCCCCGGCCTGCTGGCGGCGTGTACCCAAGCCCCCAAGGCCCGGCCGGCCTCGTGGGGCGCGCAGGCGGACGCGGCCGTGTCCAAGCCCAGCCGCAAGGGAGGGGGCCTTTCGGCCCAGTCCGCCCCCGGCACCGTCGCATGGAGCCATAGCGAGGGCTACACTGCCGAATTGCTGGGGGTAGGGATGGGCACTACCCCGGCCTCCTCGCCCACCAACACTAACCCCGCCATCCTGGCTATCCCCGACCCCACCAGCGCCAGGCGGGTGTTGGCCCAGGTGGTGGTCAAGGGCGGCAGCCGCCTCGGCACCGACGAGCCGGAGGTGACCTACCCCCAGTACCGACAGCCCTACAAGGTCACCCTCACCCTCACCTGCGGTACCCAGAACACCCCGGTCGAGCTGGTCGAGCCCAGCCACACCACCGAGTTTGGCTGGCATTATGAGCACGACTTCGCCAACCTGAGCTGCACCCAGCCGCTCAGCCTCAGCGCGCGGGTGGACGGCGCGGTCAACGACGACCCCGACCGGCCCTTCTACAGCCCGCGCAGCCTGCAGGCGGTGGTCTTCCGCCCC
>NZ_QXDL01000242.1:0-5357 GCF_003574345.1 Calidithermus terrae | reverse complement strand
GCCCCCAGGCGGCTTTCAACGACCCCCTGTTGCCGCAGCAGTGGTGGCTCGGGAAGATCGGCGCTCCCGACGCCTGGAGCCAGGGAGCGGTGGGCACCGGCGTCACCATCGGCGTCGTTGACTCCGACTTCGACCGTTCCCACCCCGACCTCTGCGACCAGCCCCTCCGCAGCCGCTGCGTGAGCGGCTACAACGCCTTCACCCTCAGCGCGTACGCGCCCACCGCCCCCTTCCAGGGCGACCCGGGCCGCGACACCCACGGTTCAGGCTCGGCGGGGATGGCCGCGGCGCTGTCCAACAACGGCCAGTTCGTGGCCGGGGTCGCCGGGGGTGACGGCAACCCGGCCAGCGCCGCCCGGCTCATGCCCGTCACCATCTTCGGGGGTTCGGGCGGGGGGTACGCGGGCGACTTCAACGTGGCGCAGGCCCTCGTCTGGGCGGTCAACGGCCCCGACGGCCTGCCCCCCACCGATCCCGGCGACAGCGGCGACGGGGCCGACATCCTCAACAACTCCTGGGGCGGCGGCGGTTACAGCTATCTTCTCAAGGACGCCTTCGACTACGCCCTGCTGAACCGGGTCGTGGTGGTGGCCTCGGCGGGCAACGACTACCGTGACGCCTACCACCTCCCCTCGGGGCTGCCCGGGGTCATCGCGGTAGCGGCCACCAACCCCCACGACGAAAAGACCGACTTCTCCACCTACGGCCCCTGGGTGGACATCTCCGCCCCCGGCGACGACGTGCTGACGACCTACGTGAACCGGGGCAGCAAGACCTGGCTCTTCGGAGGGACCTCCGCGGCCGGTCCGGTGGTGGCAGGGGCGGCGGCGGCGGTGCTGCAGGTCCTGCGCGACAACGGCCTCAGCCCGACGCCCTATCAGGTCATGCGGATCCTGCAGATGACCGCCGACCCGGTGGTGGGGCCGCCCGCCGTGACCGCAGGCATGGGGGCCGGCCGGGTGAACGTGGCCGAGGCGGTGCGGCTGGCGAAGGGGATCACCACCCCGGCTGCGCTGCCCGCCGACGGGAGCAACGTCACGGTGGGCGTGCTGAACAAGGCCGCCGACATGAACACCGACATGCTGGGCTTCGTCCCCTTTAGCAGCGTCACGCTCGTGCACGCGGCCACGGGCAAGCAGTACCACGCCCAGACCGGCGTCGGCCCTGGCGCCCTTTTCCTCGGGAGCGAGCCGGGCAGCTACCGGGTGCTGGTCGGGGGCCCTAGCCAGCTTTTGTGGGGCGGCAGCGAGGACCCGCAGGAGACCGTGGTCGCCGCGCCCGCGGGCAGCTCACCCCTGGTAATCCTCCGTCAGCAGGCCGACTTGTACGAAACCGCCGGGAGCTCGGGCCCGGCCCGCAACGAAATCCCTGGCACGGCCACCGACCTCGCCGGGTTCTTGGGCACGCTGCTCCCCTCCTTCACCCTCAGCGCGGCCTTCGACTCCAACAACTTCGCCCACCTCGGCCTCCCGGAGGGCGGGCCGGACGTGGACGTCTACGCCATCTCCCTGGCCGAAGGGACGACGCTCCACCTCCGTGCTGCCAGTGCCTACGTCGGCGGGCAGGGGAAGGTCAAGCTCAGCCTCGTCGCCCCGGACCAGAGCACCGTAGTCGCCAGCGACACCGAAGCCGCGGTGCCCGCCTCGCTCAGCTTCACCGTGGGGACGGGCCAGGCCGGGACGTACTACGTCAAGCTCGAGGAAGCCGGCGGCGGGCAGGGACTGGGCTACTTCTACCGCCTGGGCGTGGGCACGAACGCCAGCCCGGCCCCCGGTTTCTGACGCCGCACCTGGGAAGATAGCCTCTCGAGCCTGAGGGCTATCTTCCCGGGCCCCAGCGCACGCCCCTCCCCGGCGAGCGGGCCCCACCCGGGTGGGGCCCGCTCGAGCATTTCGTCCCCGGCGGGGGCCGGCGCGGCTCAGCGCCTGCCGAGCAGGGCGATGAGGTCGGCGAGGGTCTTCTTGGCAGGGTCTTCCTTGAAGGAGCCTGTGACGTATAGAGGCCGAGGGGCTCATCCGATGCTTTTTTTCAGTATTGGGACGGACTTTTTCAAGCCTCCTTGCACACGTTTCGAACCTTCTTGCGCACTGCGCCTTACCTCGAATGAGTGTTGGAGCTCTAGCCTTGGCGGCTGGTCAGGCAACTCGACTTCTTCGTCCAACCACTCAACTCAAGTACGCCCCCAGGTAAGCCCGCTGGCGGCGGGACCACAGGCTGGGCTCGTACCGGGGGTCGGTTAGCAGGGCATGGCATGGCTTCCTCATCGCATGGCCGCGCTGACCAGCAGGGTGCCCCCCGCGCCGTGGGGGGTGTAGCCGAAGGTGAAGCGCATGAATTTGTAGGCAAGGTTGTCCTCGATCACGAAGACCTCGTCGCTCGGATGGGCCTCGTAGCGCAGGACGTATAGCGGGGGGCGTCCCCTGCTGCGGAAGAACTCGGCGTTGGGGCTCAGGCTTTTTTCGCCCCGGTACTCGAAGGGCTTGCCCCGGTTGAGCAGGGCGTAGAAATAGTCCTCCGGCCCATCGAAGTAGATCCTGCGGATGAGCTCGATGAACCCCTTACGGCTCATGCCCAGCTCGAGGCAGTACTGGTGGGGCTGGAGGGCACGGGCGCAGGTCTGTTCGGCCCTCTGCAGATCAGGAATCCTGTATCCCGCTCGAAACAACAAGGCCCAGGCGGCGTCCCTGGCCGCGGTGCCCAGGTCCACCAGGGCGTACGCTCCATCAGGCCCACTCTTTTGACCCCAGTACCCCTCGCCCTCGAGGGAGAGCTTCACATCGACCACGCTTCCCAAGTCCACCAGGGTGACGTACAGGTTGGGGTATTGCTCGATGTAGGCGTAGGTGCGGGTATCCCCGTCACCAACCTCGAAGTTCTCGACGGCGACACCACCGGCCCGCAGCGCAGGGACGAGGTCGGCGTTCAGGTCGTGGTGGGAGTGCTTGGACTCGTCGTAGTGATAGCAGCGGGAGTAGCGATAATCGGGCAGGTGGCCGCAAGGACCACGCTCCAGCCAGGCCACGGACTCGATGGCCCGGGTCAGCTCGGCGAAGACTCGGTCCATGTTGTCCATCTGGCGAATGTCCAGTTTCACTCCCTGCATGAACGACACGGTGGCCCCTCTCTTCAGGGCTTTGCAACCGCTGCCTGGTAGAAGCAAAGCCCCTAACAGCATTAAGACCAAGTTCAGCCTTGGTAGGTTCAAGCTCATCCGGGGGGCTCCTGAGCGGCACGGGTGCCCTTCTGGGCCGCCTGCCACAGCCTCACCGTGGCCTCGTCGGCGCGGGGGTGCTGGGCGTACCACAGGTCGGCGATGTGGAAGCGCAGCTTCGCCCGGTTGGAGTTTAGTACCTCTTTGTCCAGGTGCAGGGAGCCACCGAGGTACTTCCTCTCCAAGTCCCTCAGCGCGGCGACGCGGTACGGGATGAGGGCTTTGGGGACGTGGTGGGGGTTGAAGGGGCCTCGCTCGGGAAGCCTCCCCCCGAGGATGGCCTCCAGCGTGCCGATCTCCCTGCGTACCGCCTCCGGCGTCGTGCCAAAGGCCAGCTCGAAGTGGCGCAGGCACTGCGGGGTGTTGGGGATCTGCTCCAGGGCGTTGGCCTCTTCAAGGATCAGGTTGAGCTCAATGACCAGCCTCTCCGCGCCCCCCGGACCCTTGAATTTCTCGGGCCTGAGCGCTCGCAGCCGGGGCTGCACCCACTCGACGAGGGCGTTGTAGCCGACGCTGTAGGTGTAGGCGGCGCGGAAGGAGGCGGTGGAGACGAGGGGCAGGAGGTCTTGCTTGGCGGCCTCGCCGCGCAGGATGGGGTCCTTCTGGCTGGGATGGACGGAGACGGCCGCCGGGGTGACGCCGTCCTGGGCGGCGCTGGTCTCGTCGGGGTCCTGGCTGCCCAACCGGACGATGGCCTGCTGGTCGGGGGTGAGGTGCTGGGGGCCCAGGCTCTCCAGGGCCTCGGCCAGGGCGGGCATGTTGTGGGTCTTGGCGGGGTGGAGGGCCTGGAGGGATTTCCCTCGCCGGTAGGTGTGGACGCGGCCGTCCACCAACTGCTGCCCGGCCATGGGCACCACGTCGTTGGAAACCCGCAGGTGCAGGGCCTGGAGCTGGGGGTTGGCCCGGCGCAACTTCTCCACGTCGGCCTTGCGGATGCCGGGGGACTGGAAGGTGAAGACGTGGCGGAAGTGCTGGGGGTGCTCGGCGGCGGCGATCTGGGCCAGCGCCCCGCCCAGGCTGTGGCCGCAGATAGCCATAGGGCCGGGGCTGGCCTGGCGGGCTTCCTGAATGACTTTGGCGATGACGTCCCGGTTGGCTTCGTACTGGCTGTAGCCGGTGTGCTCGCTGGCGAAGTCGGTGAGGGTGTCGAGGTCGCTCTCGAGCTCCTTGGCGAACTGGGCGGCGGACATGGTCTTGGGGTCGGCCGCCTTCATGAAAGGCAGGTTGACCCCCTCGGTGCCGCGCATGGCCACGAAGGCAAAGGGGAAGCGGGCCCGGCCAGGCAGGGGCAGGAAGACCCGCATCTGGAAGCCCCACTCCCCCTGGACGGCGGGCAGGGCCCGGTAGCCGAAGGTGGCCAGCAGCCGGGCGGGGTTGGCGTTGCCCTGGCCCCCGGGGGGTTGGGGATAGCCCTTGGCGTCGGAGAGGTCGAATTGGTTGGCGTAGGCTAGGCTGATGGCGAGCTGCTCGGCGAAGGCCGCGAGGGTCACCTCCTCCTGCGAGCCGAGGGCGGCCAGGCCCAGCCGGTTGAGCAACTGGGGGCTTAGGCCGGTCCACTCCAGCTTGTGTAGCTCGTTGAGCAGCGGGCGCCCCTCGCGCCGCTCATACTCCTTGGCTACGGCGCGCAATTGCTCGTGGCTGAGGGGCGAGAGCAGCTCGGTAATCCTGAAGCTATGCTGGGAGACCAGTGCCCGTCGGACAGCCGCCACCAGATTAAAAATCGCCTCACCCTGGCCGGCCTTTTCCTTGCGCTGCACGGCGGGTGACGCCTGGGCGGGCGCGGGGGCGGGCCCGGGCTCCTCCCCCCGGTAGGCCCGCAGCAGGCCGGCCTTCAGCCCCTCCGCCCGCCCCAGGAAGGTGAGGACGGCTTCCAATACCGGCAGCCGGGTGGCGGCTTCGGCCTCGCGGATGGCCCGGGCGGTCTCGCCGGCGCTCAGCCCCCGCCGGTAGGCCCGGGCCAGCTCGTGGGCCACGGCGCGGTACGCCCCCCGCAGGGCCAGGGCGCTGCCCTCGTCGAGCACCCGCCGCCCGTCGGCGGGGAGCTCCACCTCCAGCCCCGCGGCCAGCCCCAGCCGCAGGGCCGGGCGGGGCACGAAGCCCCGGCCGGCCTGCTCGGCCTGCTCCTCCAGGGCGGGGTCGGGGTCGA
>NZ_QXDL01000241.1:0-5360 GCF_003574345.1 Calidithermus terrae | reverse complement strand
CTCCCTCCCCGCGCGCGGGGAGGGAATATCCCCCCCTGCCCCCCTTGTTAAGGGGGGTGAAGAAAGGGCGTTTTGCGTCTTGCGTTTAGCGTTTGGCGTTCGGCTATCGGCTATGGGCGCTCGGCGTCCGACCCTCGACCCCCTACCCCCCACCCACGATCCACGCCAGCCGCGTCCGCCGGATCTGCTGCGTGATCCACAGGCTGATGCCGTAGACCAGCACGAACCAGCTAAACCAGATGGCGATGCGCACGAGCGGGTTGGGGACGTAGTCGGGCACGCGGTCGAAGAAGGTGAAGCTGCGGTCGAGGCCCAGGGCGAACAGCGCGAGGGTGATGGCCGACTTGCCCAGGGTGTTGATGAGCACCTGAACCAGGTGGATGCCGTAGCTGTCCTTGCGCACGTCCACGAAGGAGGGGGCCAGCCGCCAGGGGAGCTTGAGGATGACGAGCAGGCAGATGAGGGCGTAGATCTGGTTGCTGATCCTCAGGCCGTCGTAGGGGTTGAGCGAGCCGAGGTGGATCAGCAGCCGGGCCTCGGCGGTCGCCAGAATGAGCCCGAGCGTCGTCGCGGCTAAAACTTTCCACCAGGGCAGGGCCAGCACCCAGGCCTGGACGCGCTCGAGGTTGCGGTACAGCCACAGGCCCAGCCACATGTAGAACAGGAAGCCGAAGAAGGCGAAGGAGTGGATGGGGGTGAACCACTGGTAGTACTGGTTGACCCCGTAGACCACGCTCGCCCCCAGGGCGGCGGCGGGAAACCAGGGCTTCCACCAGTGCTGGCGCAGCAGCAGCATGACGGCGAGGGAGAACAGCAGCACCGGGATGTACCAGAAGGCGGTGAAGAAGGTGGTGTGCCAGATCTCGAGGGGAATGTCGATGAGGCGGAACTTGCCCAGCGAGATCAGTCGGGCGAAGGTGATGCTCAGCAGGATCGCCAGCCACACGAGGTAGGGCTTGCCGATGCGGTTGACCCGGTCGCGGTAGTACTCGAGCACCCGGAATTGCGGCTTCTGCATCTTCGAGGCCATGAGGAAGGCGGTGATGACGAAGAAGGTCAGGATGCCGAAGCCCCGCAGGGCGACGATGGCGCTCTCGAGCAGCGAGGGCGTGGGGTCTACCTCGAACCAGTTGGTGTGCAACAGGACGATGCAGACGATCGAGAGGAAGCGCGCGTTGTCGACGAATAAGTAACCCTCGGTCCTCTGGGGATGTGCAGGAACGGAGCGGCTGCCGGCGAAGCTCTTCTGCATGGGGTCTCCAGGGTCGGCAATAAAACAGCGGGGCACTGACTGTCCAGGCGTAAGTTTATGGGTTGGGCCGTTACCGAGATGTTACCCGGAAGTCGCGCCGGAATTCGGCCCACGAGGCGGGCTCGTGGGCGGGGTACGGCGAGGGGCGAGGGTCAGGGCATGGCCTGCAACAGGCCTTTGACGTAGCTCGCCATGCAGGCGTAGGTGAAGTCGCTGGGGTGGAAGTGGTCGTCGGCCAGGAGCCGGGTGAAGGGCAGGCGTAACTCGTTAACGAGGTGCTTCATGATGGTGTAACGCGGCACCAGCGGGACCCCGGTGGCGTCGGCGATCTCGGCCAGGGCTTCCTGGTAGCGGCGGTAGCGCTCGCTCTGCGCGGCCTCCGGGAAGAACTGGCCGTCCATGAGGATCACCTCGATGCCCCGCTCGCGCAGGGTGGTGAGGGCGAAGGTGACGCTGCGCTTGAAGGCCGGCAGGTCGGTGCGGTTGACGGCGTCGTTGGTGCCGGTCTGCCAGATGACCAGGTCCGGCTTGAGGGCGAGGACTTCTTGCTCGAGCCGCACGACCAACTGCTGGTTGACCTGCCCGCCCTGGCCCTTGTTGATTACGGTCACGGAGCTGGAAGGGAAGGCCTGTTTGAGCAGGTCCTGCAACACCGCGGGGAAGGCGGTTTTGGGGGAGGAGGCCCCTACGCCCTCGGTGCTCGAGGTGCCGACGGCTACGATGGTGACGGGCTGCCCGGCGCGCAGCTTGTTCACGGTGTTGCGGATCTGACGGCCGGGGGGGTTGGGGAACTTGCCGTACTCACAAAGCGTGATGGGATTCGGTTCGCCCTGGGGCTGGGCGAGCGACGGCCCCGGCCATGCCACAAACGCGGCGAGCCCCGCGAGTAAATAAGCACCAAATCGTGGCATGACAGGAAAAAGCTTAACCCGGAATTGGAACAGCGCATGTGACGTGGCGCAGAAACAAAATGAGTGGGGCACCCGGTCCCGGCCCATCTTCACCTCCCAGCGTCGGTGCGACAAAATGCCCGGCGATACCCAAAGCCTAGACCACGGGCGCAACGCAAGCGCAACGGGGGTGGCGGGGTGACTTCCCCGGGCACGGGCCAAGGCGCGGCTCGTGACCAGGGCCGGTTTTAACCACCTGCTGCAGGCCGATCGTTTTTAGCCCTCGCTCGAGGCTGCCCCGGCCCGTTGGGGTTGGTAGCGCCGGAAGATCAGGGCCTCGCCGACGCGGCCCTCGAGCACGGGAACCGCCGGGGAGGCGGCGATCCGGGCGCAGAAGGGGACGTCGGCCTCGAGGCCCACGCGCTGGAGGCTCTTGGCGGCGAGGGAGAGGCTGAGGGGCTCGAGGGGGTCGGGGTAGGTGCGGCGGGTGGCGAGGGCGATGAGGGTGCCGTCCTGGAGGTCGTAGCTGCCCATGAGCTGGATGAACTCGGCGAGCACCCCGGCGGTGTAGGTGTCGTCGAGGCCGACCCTGCCCCCGGCCCCGGCGCACAGGATCGCCACCTCCTCGGTGGCGAGGTCGTTGGCGAGGCGGGCGGCGGCGTGGGCGTTGTAGAGCGAGGCCAGCAGGACGTGCTTGGCGGTGGCGGCGGCCAAGTGGGCGGCGCGGGTGCCGTTGGTGGTCGCCATCACCACCGTCTTGCCGGTAACGGGGGCCTCCAGGGCTTCGCGCGGGCTGTTGCCGTAGTCGAAGCCCGCGGGCGTAAGGCCCCCCTCCTCCCCGGCGATCACCACGTCGTGGTCTTTGAAGGCGCGGGCCTGCTCGAGGCCGGCACTGACGTAGATGGCGCTGGCGCCGGCCTCGAGGAAGGCCGCGGCGGTGGTGGTGGCGCGGATGACGTCCACCACCAGCACCACGTCGGGGTAGGCGAGGCCGGGCTGGGGGAGCAGGTCCACCCGCAGGCGCTTGGGCGTCGAGGCGTTCACAGCCCCTCCCGCAGGGCCTGGAGGTTGTGGGCCACGCTGGCCTTGCCGTTGAACACGCTCGAGCCCGCCACCAGCACCTGCGCCCCGGCCTCGGCGCACTGCCGGGCGGTCTCGCGGTTGATGCCCCCGTCCACCTCGATCAAGCAGGCGGGGTTCATCTCGTCGGCCATCTGGCGCAGCAGGCGCAGCCGGGGGAGGCTGCCCGCGATGAAGCTCTGGCCGCCGAAACCCGGGTTGACCGTCATGAGCAGGGCGACGTCGAGGTCGGGGAGCAGGGGCTTGAAGAAGCCCAGCGGCGTGCCCGGGTTGACCGCCAGCCCGGCCTTGAGGCCGAGCTCGCGGATACGCTGGACGGCGCGGTGGGCGTGGGGCGTGGCCTCGGCGTGGACGGTGAGGTGGTCGGCGCCGGCGCGGGCGAAGTCCTCGAGGTAGCGCTCGGGCTCGACGATCATCAGGTGCACGTCGAGGGGGACGCGGGCGACGCGCTTGAGGGCTTCGACCACCACCAGGCCCATGCTGATGTTGGGCACGAAGCGGCCGTCCATCACGTCAACGTGGATCCAGTCGGCTCCGGCGTCCTCGGCCTCGCGCACCTGCTCGCCCAGCCGGGCGAAGTCGGCGGCGAGGATGCTGGGGGCGATGCGGATTCGCGGGGAGGTAGCAGGTTCGGGCATAGGGCGATCGGTCGCAAAGCGCAAACAGACCGGCTAAGGTCGGCTCAGTCTACGGGGTTCGTGCGGTTGTGGCTGGGTAATTTAGCGCAAGCCGAGCATGACCTCTTCGAGGCCGGAGGGGTCGAGCAGTTCCACCGAACCGCTGCCCAGCTTGACCAGCTCCTCGTCGCGCAGGGCGTGCAGCACGCGCGTGACGGTCTCGCGGCTGGTGCCGGAGAGCTGGGCGAGCTCCATGTGGGTCAGGCGCAGCTTGTTGCCGCCGTTGTAAAGCTGGCGGCTGAGCTTGATCAGGGCGTAGGCCACCCGCCCCCGGGCCTCCTCGAAGGAGAGGACCTCGAGCTCGAGGTCGGCCTCGCGCAGGCGCTTGGCGAGGATCACCGCCAGGTTGTGCAGGATCTCGGGGTAGCGGCGCACCAAGCTCCAGTAGCCGTCCTGGTAGAGCACCAGAAGCACCGCGTCCTCCACCACCTCGGCGCTGGCCGAGCGGGGCTGGTCGTCGAGGAGGCTCATCTCCCCGAACACCTCGCCGGGGCCCAAGTAGGCGAACATGCGCTCGCGCCCGTCGAAGTAGGTGCGGTAGATGCGCACCTTGCCGCTTTGCACCACGTACAAGGCCGCCCCCAGGTCGCCGGCCTCGAAGATCAGTTTGCCTGCGGGGTAGCTGCGGGCCACGAAGGCCTCGCGGGCCACCTGGAGGGCCGCTTCAGGGACCCCCTGAAACAGCGGCGTCTGGGCTAGCGCTTGGGTGTCGGTGAGCATTGGCCTTAATCTATAGGCTGAGGTCATCGTTTGCCAAGCGCGAAGGCGCCGACGATGAAGCCGAACCCTCCCGTCAGGAGCCGTCCGTGGTGCTCGACGTCGTAGACCTGAGCTATTCCTACCCCGAAGTCCGACTCTTCGACCGCCTCACCTTCTCCCTGGGCCCCGGCGACGCCCTGGCGCTGCTGGGCCCCTCGGGCAGCGGCAAGACCACGCTGCTGCACCTCGTAGCCGGGCTGCTGCGCATCCAGGGGGGCGAGGTGCGCTGGGAAGGCCGCCCCATCGCCCCGCTGAGCGAGGAGGAACTGGCCCGCCTGCGGCTTTCCTACCTGGGCCTGGTGTTCCAGCACCACTACCTCCTGGCCGAGCTCACCGCCCTCGAGAACGTCCTCGTCACCGGCTACCTCGCGGGCGATGTGGACCGGGAGTGGGGCCTCGAGCTGCTGCGCAAGGTGGGCCTCGAGGCCCGCGCCCACCTCCTCCCCAAGGCCCTCTCCGGCGGCGAACGCCAGCGCGTGGCCCTGGCCCGCGCCCTCTACAAACGCCCCAAGCTCCTCCTCGCCGACGAACCCACCGGCTCCCTCGACGCCCGCAACGCCGAGCGCATGGTCGAGCTGATGAAAAGCCTCTGCCGCGACCTGGGCACCGCCCTGCTCATCGCCACCCACGACGAGCACCTGGTCACAGACCTGCCGGAATTGCGGCTGGGGGGGTAGCAGCGGGGGAAAGGGTGTATGGGGG
>NZ_QXDL01000240.1:0-5373 GCF_003574345.1 Calidithermus terrae | reverse complement strand
CCCGCCAGTCAGCCGGCATCACGCTGAGCTCCGGCTGACGGCGCAGGGGCCGGTGATCACCGACCTCGGCTCGACCAACGGGACCTACGTGGGGGAATAGGTCAGCACGAAAGGACCGATCTGCACCGGGATGCCGGGGATCAGCGGGAACTCCTGGTGCGCCACCAGCCGCACGCCCCCCACGTAGGTCCCGTTGGTCGAGCCGAGGTCGGTGATCACCGGCCCCTGCGCCGTCAGCCGGAGCTCAGCGTGATGCCGGCTGACGGGCGGGATGGGAAGCACCAGCCCGTTGTCGGGCACCCGGCCGATGGTGAGGGAGTCGGCGGTGAGGTCCACCGTCTGGACGGTGGCCCCTTGAAGTTGGACGATGATCTGGCCTCTGGAGGTATCCATCTTCGCTCGAGCCGCAGTTTACCAACTCTAGAAAAAGTTAGCATTTTATCTTTCATAATCGATTTGCAAATACTAAGGCCCGGGCTCCTGCCTCACGTAGGTCTTGCCGTCCCACCGATAGACGGTCGTCAGATCGCAAACCAGGTCGTGCACTCCTTGGCTCCTCGAGGCCAGCACGCCGATCCGCTTGCAGGCGTAATTGTCTTCGAAGGAGAGGCCGCTGGAGAACTGCACCCTCCAGGAAATGCGCCCCCACCTTGCCCAGAAGCTTCCGATAATCCGGTCCTCCGCGCCGTCTCCGTCGAGGTCGTAGCGCAAGCTTCGCTCCTCGGCGGCGGTGAGGTCCGCAAGCTCCTCGGACTTCATCTCGGCGACGGCAAGAAGAGGTTTGAGCTCGCTTTTCTCCACCAGCACGGCGTTACCGTCCTCGAGGACGTACCGTTCGTGCACGTCGATAGGGTCGTTGGTGTTAAACCCCTCGTTACGCACTTCGACCACGACGCTCCACCGGCCCCGGTGCCGTTCGATCTCGGGTTCCTTGTAGGCATAGCCGAAAGGCTTGCTGCGGCTGAAGCGTCCGTTCCCCCGGTGCGACACGAAGAAGTACTCATCCAGGCAGCAGTTCCCGCCGCACCCCCCGTTCATGCGAATTAGCACGTCGCTGTACCCGTCCTCGTCGAAGTCCTTGGGGTAGAGGTCGTAGAAGCAGATTTCCTCCTTCTCGTCAATAACGACGTAAGCCTGATCCCCCGACCGTGCGACCAGCCGGTAGAACGGCGGGCCGGGCGTCTCGGTGTTGGGGTCTACCCGCTCATAGACCAGATCGTCCTTGGGCTTCGTTGGGTTGGGGGTTGTGTCCGGTGGGACTCCGAGGGAGCGCTCTGAAGCCCCGGGCGGTGGGGGAACAAGATTTCCTGACGGGGTATAGCTGACCCGATAGAGCCCGAGACCCGCTAGTCCTAACCCGATGACAGCAGCTACAGCCCAAACCCGCTTTGTAAGCCGCGACCTGTAAGCTTTATCTGGTTTGTCTTTATCCATAAAGGTCAAGCACCCTTCCTATTTGACATTTGAGATCGCACAACCCTTACCTAACGAAGAGGTATTCATGGGCAGCGTGCCTCGAACACGCCATCTTTCCCTAAGAGCTGGCACTTTACGGGAGTGCTTCCTACTCGAGTAAGTTCCACTTCAATGGTCGTACCCCTTAGGGGAAGGTTGAAGAGAAATTGCGGTGGCCCTATTCTAGATGCCTCAGCCCCTATTCTCTGCCTGTAAATGCCAGGTAAATACAATTGATTGGTAATGATGGTGGCGGTGACATCTGTCCATTTTTCCTAGTAGTAGCGTATTTCCTAAGTAGTAGCGTATGAATCTTATTCTTGAGCCGTAACAGCATTGGGGGGGCACGCCTCACCGAACGGGGAGCTTCTTGAGCTGTACCCGCTCGGTTCCGGCGAGCTTGAAGGTGTTCAGGGGTGGGTGATCTGTTTGATCAATACAAGGCGCGGTGTAGCTCTTGAGGACCACGGCATTTTTCTCGAAAGTCAGCACCTTTGAGACCACGCGGGCCGTCCGGATTTTCGGATAGCTAGGGCACTCAAAGACGAACACCTCGGGCAGCTCCGCGTACTTCACTTCAACCAACAAACCGAATAGCTTGCCCGAACCGCGGCTGTAGTTGACGATGTCCGCGTCCAGCCAGAACACCCCGCCCTCCTGGGTCAGCCTCACGCGCTCGTGCACCCGTAATATCTCGTCCCGGCCGTCCGCGTTGAGGTCCCCCACGTTGGCGATGTAGTGGCCTGCGGTCGTATAGTGAATGGCGCTAACCCCGACGGTCGCATCTGGCGGTGAGTCAACGAGATCAAAGTTACTGATCAAGATGGCTTTACTATAAGTCGCCTGATAGGGCGATACCTCATCACCGAAGGAGGGCTTGTCCTGGTTGTACAGCAGGATCTTCTCCTTGACCTTGGGCTGGGTGAAGGACCCTTCGATGTAACCGAGCAGCCATCCTGACGCCCTGGGGTAGTAGCCATCCCTCCTGAGTATCTCCTCGGCCGCGCGCTGCTCCTTGGAGCCGGACGGGGGCGGTATGAAGGGCCAGCTCCTGAAGTCAACCTGTGGGAGGACGAAGGGCTTGGATAGCCCAGACAGACTCATTAGGGTGATTAACAGCAGAGCCACTATGCTTCTCATAAAACAAGCATTTTGGAGAGCGCTACACAACTTGGGATATAAGCTTGGCGAAGCAGGCCAAAAGTAGGAGTAGACGAGTTATTGTTACCCCCTATAGCGGAGTAAAAGGCAATAGCACCACTTACGTGTTGTCCTAAGGCTATACATTTTCTCAATGTAATAAAAACTAAGACTGCTCAGGTACTTCATCCGTAATGATGAATCGAATGGCATCTTCAGTAAGAGCTGAGTACCCCGTTTTCTGACCCATCCTGACGTAGCTGCACAGGATGATATATTCCTTGGGGGGCTTAGTGTTAGCCTTGCCTTTCTCCATAAACCATAGTCCCCGCTCCCCATCTAGACCCATCACGAAGGTTTGGCACTCATCTACAAATCGTTTGCGCTCGATCTCAACTCCTAGTAATAAGCGGGTAAGGTCGGCTAGATATTCCATTTCGTAGTTGAGTATGCGTCCGGCTGTGCCAGGGGGCAGCAAGGCTTCAGCCTGAGCAATCCTCCCATAACTATCCCTTCCAACAGTTAACTTGAGCGGGTGATGCTCGACAATAGAGTACTCAGGCAGGTAAGTCAGGAAGCTTGAACCCCCCCTCCCAGACCCCTGAGAGGTGTCCACCGCACATTTGTACTTCTTGCAGAGCCATGTGCTCATCATGGAGGCGGTGGTGTTGTAGATGCCCAAAGAGGATGTGCTATTTTGACCCAGGGCAACGGCTAACAGCAGCACAAAGGTCAGCAGTTGTCTCATACTCTAAGCTCCTCCTACCAACGATCGGGCATTTGCTCAGCGATGATGAAGCGAACCACATCCTCGGTAAGGCCGGAGGGGCCTGGCTTCGAACTCCAAAACACGTGGTTGCACACGATGACGTAGTCTTTGGGGGGTCTGGTGTTGGATTTGCCCTTCTGCATCAGGTACATCCCTAGCTCTAGGGGTTTTAAGCCCATCACGTTCACCTGACACCCGTTTACGAAGCGCATCGGCTCAACCTCGAGCCCTAGCAGCAGGCGGGTGAGGTCGGTCAGGTACTCCCTTTCTTCGCGGTTGAAGATACGACCAGCCGTGCCGGGGGGCATAAAGACATCGGCACCGGTGATTCTTCCGTATTTGTCTCTGTATATGTACAAGTCAATAGTGCGCTGAGCGCTAGAAGCCTGTACAGCGTCCTTTGTGTGTTCAGTTAACTGAGTTATAAGAAGCGATTTTTCCTGTGTGTCAGCAACGCATTTATATTTCTTGCAGAACCAGATGCTCATCATAGGGGTGGTGGTGTTGTAAATGCCCAACTCAGGCGCTCTCTCCTGGGCCAGGGTTAAGGCAAGGCCCACCAGCACGAGAACACAAGCCATCTGCCGCATCGTTACTCCTTCTAAGCCACCCCCTATCACGATCTACGGCATTGCGAGGAAATTCAACTCCAGTAAGTTTGTAATCCCGGGATCGGAGGGGATATCGCTCAGATCGAGTTTGCACTCGAGTATGAAAGACTTGTATTTCCCAGACCTGTTGGCAAGACGACCTTCTTGAAGAACTTTTTCACCTACTCCTTTTGAATCGCGCTTTGCCAGTAAACACCTCCGCAAGAAGTCTTTTCCCATGCCTATACCTAAAAGGGATTGATATAAGTCGGAAATGTACTTCGTTTGTTCGGGCCTTACGCTCTTGACTATCGGTATCAAGGCATATAGCGCAACCATTATTGAGTCCTGATCTCTCGCTGCGTAAATGCTTTGGTTGGCTATTTGAGGATGCTTATTGCCGAAAGATCTTTCTAGGGGAATAGTCGTGTATAACTGCCCATGCTCCTCGCCAGGTTTGCATTTATATCGACCACAAAACACCGTGTTCATCAGGCTCCCTTTAGTGCCCAATACTCCGTTTGCAGAACTCTGAACAAGGGCAACGCCAACGAAGAGCAACACGATACCCACGGGAATCACACGCCATCGCCGTTTCAATCCAAGGGATCTTAGTTTCATGGCCTCAGCCACCCTCTAACCCTGGTGCTGTTGATCCGCCAGCGGACCTCACCGCCGACGAACACCTTCTCGAGCGGGAGTCTCTCCGTAACGTCGGTTTCAACATTCTGCTGCACGATGGTGACGTGGTCATCGCTGACCTCACCGATGATCGCGACATGGCCGGTAGTAGAATAGTGCATTACGATCAGATCGCCCTTCTGTGGCTTTGAAACGCTGCCTTTACCAGTAAATTTTCCTACTCTTCGGTCATAGCCGTGATCATTCATATACTGCCTGAGCTCGCGGTGATTTCCGCCGTCCTTGACTTCATCGCTAAAATAGGAGTGGGCATCCCCGCGGCCCTCAAATAAGAAACCGTGTTTGTAGTAGAAATAGCGTCGAATAAATTCGACGCATTGCCACTTTAATCCAAAATCATAAATTACCTTCCCATTGGAGTCTTTCAGTTTGTTTCTTCTATTATTGTTGCCTTCGTCGCGCGCATTATAATATACAGGAATACCATCAAGTGAACCAATTTGCTTTCCCCAGTAGGGGGATTTATACCCACTCGTCCTATCTGATCTAGAAGCGTTGTTAATTTCCTCGATCATTTGGGTATTGATCGTAATCCCTGAATTAGGCACCCACACAGCCGTAAGTCGGTAGATGGTGTCCTTTCCCCCCTCATCCTTGCCCAGCCACTCCCCCTCGAGGGTCTTGGGCTTGCCCCCTGGGCTGAAGCTGAGCCGCCCGTTGCGGAATTGCCGGGTCTGTCCCTGGAACTTGCCCGCGTCGTACTTCGCGGTGAACTCC
>NZ_QXDL01000024.1:0-30869 GCF_003574345.1 Calidithermus terrae | reverse complement strand
CCTCAGCCGTTAGTGGGGGCTCTTGGGACCCCTCCCCTTCCCTCCCCGCCGGCGGGGAGGGAAGGGGAGGGGTCCCAAGAGCCCCCACTAACGGCTGAGGGCTGATAGCTGAAGGCTTACAGCTTATCGCTTACCGCGTCCGTGGGCCGCTTTACTCGCGGTAGTGGCAGCCCATGCTGCGCTTGTTCTCCCAGGCCGCCATCGCGATGAGAATTGCCGTGCGTACGGCGTTTCGCAGGCCGATGACCCCGTCGCTCAGGCGGTTGTTGCGGTAGAAGCCCTCGATCTCGGTCTCGAGGTGGCGCAGTTCGCGCAGGGCGCGCTCGAGGCGGGGGGTGGTGCGCACCAGGCCCACGTAGTTCCACATGATGTGCTTGATCACGCTCATGTCTTGCTGGATGAGGGCGGGGTCGGGGTCGGAGTGGCCCGAGTCCTGCCAGGGGGGAATCCGCTCGGGGTCGAAGGGGGGGCGCTCCTCGAGGTGGCCGCGGATGTGGCGGGCTACCCGGTCCCCCCAGACCAGGCCCTCCAGCAGCGAGGTGCTGGCGAGGCGGTTGGCCCCGTGCAGGCCCGTGCAGGCCACCTCTCCCACCGCGTAGAGCCCCTGGAGGGTGGTCCGGCCCCAGCCGTCCGCCCAGACCCCGCCGCACGAGTAGTGCGCCCCCGGGACCACGGGCACCAGGTCCTGGGCGATGTCGATGCCGTAGCGCAGGCACTCGGCGTGGATGTTGGGGAAATGGCTGAGGATCTTCTCCTT
Source organism: Calidithermus terrae (assembly GCF_003574345.1). Lineage (NCBI taxonomy): Bacteria > Thermotogati > Deinococcota > Deinococci > Thermales > Thermaceae > Calidithermus > Calidithermus terrae. The sequence goes on along the minus strand of NZ_QXDL01000024.1, from coordinate 30,112 downwards.
GGGGATGTAGCTGCGCAGGTCCAGGTACACGTGGGGGAGGTCGTGAAGGAGCATGTGGTGGTAGATGCTGCGGGCCACCACGTCGCGCGGGGCGAGGTCTTTCCACTGGGGGTCGTAGCGCTGCATGAAGGGCTGCCCGCTGGCGTCCACCAGCCGGGCCCCCTCGCCGCGTACCGCTTCGGAGATGAGGAAGGGCGGGGCCCCGGTGAGGTGGAAGGTGGTGGGGTGGAACTGCACGAACTCCATGTTGATCACCCGCGCCCCCGCCCGGTAGGCCATCGCCACCCCGTCGCCCCGGGCTCCCGGCGGGTTGGTGCTGGTGAGGAAGACCTGGCCCAGCCCGCCCGTCGCCAGCACGGTATGGCGGGCGATGCAGCGCTTGATGATGCGTTTGGTGCGGTCGAAGAGGTAAGCCCCCACGCAGGAGGGCGGCCGGTAGATGTCCAGGCGGTCGAGGGAGTGGTGGGCCGGGGTGAGCAGGTCGATGGCGGTGTGGCCCTTGAGCACGGTGACGTGGGGATGGGCCTCGAGCGCGGCCTTCAGCGTGCGGTGGATCGCCAGGCCCGTGGCGTCGGCGGCGTGGAGGATGCGCGGCAAGGAGTGCCCCCCCTCCAGCGCCAGGGAAAGCTCCCCCGAGGGCTCCCGGTCGAAGGGCACCTGCAGCCGCTCGAGCAGCCATTCCTCGACCTTCTTCGGCCCTTCCTCCGCCAGGATCCGGGCGGCCTCGAGGTAGGAGTGCCCGGCCCCCGCGCGCAGGACGTCCTCGACGAGCAGCTCGGGCGAGTCGCCGGGGCCCTTGTAGATGATGCCGCCCTGCGCCCAGGCGGTGTTGCTCTCCTCGCCGTCGCTCGAGCGGGTCACCACCGTGACGGGTATCCCGTCGTCGGCCAGGCTCAAGGCGGTGATGCCGCCCCCGATGCCGCTGCCGATGACCAGCACCTCGGTTTCGATGAGTTCCATAGATGAAGCCGAACGCCAAACGCCGGTTGTAGGGGCGAGCGTGGATCGCCCTTTGGCTCAGTCTCGCTTCCCGCCGGGCCCGATGGCGATCATGCGCTCGAGGGCGGTAGCGGCCCGTACCCGGACGTCTTCGGGCACCTCGATGACGTGGCGGCCCAGCTTGAGGGCGCTCAAGGTGTCCTCGAGGGTGATCCGGTTCATGTGGGGGCAGCGCACCGTGCACAGGCGCAGGAACTCCTTGTCGGGGTAGGCCGCCATGACGTTGTCGCCCATGGAGCACTCGGTCAGGAGCAGGTAGCGCGGGGCGCTGGTTTTCTCGACGTAGCGGATCATGGCGGTGGTGCTCCCGGCGAAGTCGGAGGCCTCGACCACCTCGGGGCTGCACTCGGGGTGCGAGAGGATCACCACGTCGGGGAACATCCTGCGCACGTCCTCGATGTCCTGCACGGTGTAGCGCTCGTGGACCTCGCAGCGCCCGTGCCAGCCGATCATCTCGTAGCCCAGCTCGCCGGGCGCGCCCTCGTCGAGGGTGGGGAAGATGATGCGCTTGCCGGTCTCGCGGGCCACGTTGCGGGCCAGGTACTCGTCGGGCAGGAAGATGACCGTGTCGCTGTCCAGCGATTCGATCACCGCCACGGCGTTGCTCGAGGTGCAGCACACGTCGCTCTCGGCCTTCACGTCGGCGTAGGTGTTGACGTAGGTCACCACGGGCACGCCCGGAAAGCGCTCCTTGAGCCGCCGCACGTCCTCGGCGGTGATGCTCGCCGCCAGCGAGCAGCCGGCCTTGGTGGAGGGCAGCAGCACGGTCTTGCCGGGGTTGAGGATCTTGGCGGTCTCGGCCATGAACCTCACCCCGCAGAACACGATGATCTCGGCGTCGGTCCGGGCCGCGACCCGGGAGAGCTCGAGCGAGTCGCCCACGTGGTCGGGGATGGTGTGGAAGAGGGCCGGTTCCATGTAGTTATGGCCCAATATCACCGCGTTCTTCTCGCGCTTGAGCTCGAGGATCTCCTGCGCGATCTCGAACTTGGCCTCGAGCTCGAACTCGGGCACGATGCCCGCGAGCCGGTCCTTGAGCTGGTCGAAGTTGGGGTGGGTCGTCATGTCGTCCTCCGGAATTTACAGGGTGCTGAACGCCGAACGTCGAACGCCGGTAGCCGATAGCCCATAGCCGGACGCGGGTCGTACGTCCTACGTCGTACGCCAGACGCCAGACGCAAGACGCCAGACGCAAGACGCCAGACGCGGGACGTCTTGTCACCCCCCTTAACAAGGGGGGCAGGGGGGATACTCCCCGCGGGCGGGGAGGGTTGGGGAGGGGTCCACCACGAGCCACGAGCCATCGACTATCGACTATCGACTATCGACTATCGTCTCCAGATCTAAGCTGATGTCCAGCGCCTTGACCGAGTGGGTCAGGACCCCGGCCGAGATGAAGTCCACGCCTGTTTCGGCTACCTGGGCCACGTTGTCGAGGGTGACGTTGCCGGAGGCTTCCAGCGGGACGCGTCCGGCGGTGATCGCCACCGCCTGGCGGAGCTGCTCGAGGGTCATGTTGTCCAGCAGGACGCGACTCACGCCGAGCTCGATCGTCTCGCGCAGCTCCTCGAGGGTTCGCACCTCCACGACGACGGGCCGCTGCTGGAGGTCGCCCTCGCGCACCCTCCGCACCGCCTCGCGGATGCTCCCCACCGCGGCGACGTGGTTGTCCTTGATCAGCACCTCGTCCCACAGGCCGAAGCGGTGGTTGACCCCGCCGCCGATGCGCACCGCCCACTTGTCCAGTGCCCGCAGGCCCGGGGCGGTCTTGCGGGTGTCGAGGATGCGGGCCTTGGTGTGGGCCACCGCCTGCACGAAGCGGCGGGTCTGGGTGGCGATGCCCGACATGCGCTGCAGGAAGTTGAGCGCGGTCCGCTCGCCCGTCAGGAGCGCCTGGCAGGGGCCATGCACCCGGGCGAAGACCGTGCCCGCCTCGAGCACGCTCCCGTCGGGGAAGAGCACCTCGAGCTCGAGGCGGGGGTCGAGGCGGGCGTAGACCTCCCGGGCCACCTCGAGCCCGGCGATCACCCCGCTCTCCTTGGCGAGAAAACGCCCGCTCGAGCGGGCCTCGTCAGGGATGGTGCACAGCGTGGTCACGTCCCCCGCGCCCACGTCCTCCTCGAGCGCCCGCCGGATGGCCTCCGCGATCATCGACGTGAAGCGGGTGTCTGTTGAGTTCGGCATACCTGGTCCAGAATATACCGTGCTTCGTTTGCGCGAACCGCTCTGGGGTTTTGGGGCGCGGCCCAGGGCCGCCAGGCCGAAGAATCCCACGCTGCACACGGGCATGACTCCCCCCGGGTATGCGGCGGGGGGCGTTTCGCGGGGGCGTAACCTCCGGGGCTCATGACCCAAGCCCGGACCTGCCCTGTCGCGCTCCTCGCTCACGCCCGGCCCTGTCCCCGACGCGACTGAAGAGCGCTCTAGTTGACGTCGCCGAGGTAGCTTGGGATCTCGAGCCCCCGGGCCAGCAATTCCGCCAGCCGCCGGGGGAAGAAGCGCAGCCTTGGCAACGCCTCGAGCGGCAGCCAGCGCACGCCCTCCTGGTCGGGGTCGCCGGCGTGCCCGGGGCGGGGCTCCTCGAGCAGGGTGCAGGCGAAGACGTGGTTGACGACGTGGACGCCGGGCGGCTCGCTGCTGGTGGGGTGGTGGCCGGAGATGAACTCCCGCACCGTCAGCAGGCCCTCGACCCTCACCCGCGCCCCGATCTCCTCCCGGCACTCGCGGGCCACGGCCTGCTCGAGGGTCTCCCCGAACTCCTGCCCGCCCCCGGGGAGGACGTAAAGCTCACCCTGTGCGTCGCGCTTGACCACGACGAGCACGTGGCGCTCCCTCAGGATGAGGGCCTGGACGCTGCTGCGGACGGTCATTGGTTCAGGGGCCCCCGCCTTCGGCGTGAAATTGGGCGTTCTCCACCTGGCGCACGAGCTGCTCGAGCAGCCCTTCGGGGTCGTAGAGCACCCGGCAGCTGTTGCCCACCGCCGCCGCCGTGCCCGCGTCGGGCGGGAGGGTCGAGGCCCAGTCGCGGGCGGCGAAGCTGAGCTCGAGCCTCGAGCCGTCCTCCAGGCGGACGTGGCGGGACCAGACCGCGCCGTAATCCCCGTCCTCCCAGCCGGCGACCGCGGGCTCGAGCCCGACCTCGCCCACCCAGGCGCTCTCCCGCCGGAAGGCGCCGGGGTCCTCCGCCAGGAGCACGAGGTCGAGGTCGGAGCCGGCGCGGGCGCTCCCGCGGGCCCAGGAGCCGACCAGTAGAACCCCCAGCACGTCCTTGCGGCTTCGGGCCCAGCCGACAACCTGGCCCAGGAAACGCTCTGCCGCTGCGGCTTCCATACCCGATCTTATCGCGTTTCCCACGAACACCCTCCGGGGCCGGAGGGTGTTTCACCCCGCACAGCCAACCCGGCCGTGCGGGGTATCCGTGGGAACCGCTCTAAAACATCCGGGGCGCGCCTTGGCGCGCCCCGTCACCCTGCCGGGCGGGTCAGTCGAGGAAGTCCCTGAGCTTACGGGTGCGGCTCTCGTGGTACTTGAGCTTGCGCAGCGCCTTGTTCTCGATCTGGCGGATGCGCTCGCGGGTGACGCCGAAGTAGGCGCCCACCTCCTCGAGGGTGTGCTCGCGCCCGTCGATGAGGCCCTTGCGCAGCTTGAGCACCATCGCCTCGCGCTCGGAGAGCTTATTTAAGGCCTTCTCGAGCTCCTCGCTGAGCATGCTCTGGGCGGCGGAGTCCACGGGGGAGGCCATGTGCTCGTCGGGGATGAAGTCGCCGTAGAAGGAGTCCTTCTCGTCGCCGATGGGGGTCTCGAGCGAGACCGGCTCCTGGGCGATCTTGAACGTCTCCTCGACCTTCTTGGCGTCCCAGCCGGGGCCCATGGCCTCGGCCACCTCCTCGTACGTGGGCTCACGGCCGAGCTCCTGCTGCATCTGGCGGGCGGTGCGGGTGAGCTTGTTGATGGTCTCGACCATGTGCACCGGGATGCGGATGGTGCGGGCCTGGTCGGCGATGGCGCGGTTGATGGCCTGGCGGATCCACCACGTGGCGTAGGTCGAGAACTTGTAGCGGCGCTTGTACTCGAACTTCTCCACCGCGCGGATGAGGCCCTGGTTGCCCTCCTGGATCAGGTCGAGGAAGGAGAGGCCGCGCCCGGTGTACTTCTTGGCGATGGAGACCACGAGCCTCAGGTTGGCCTCGATGAGGTGCTGGCGGCAGATCTCGCCGTCGCGGGCGATGTGCAGGTAGCGCTTGACCTCGCGCGGCAGGGCCCGCAGGCGGGCATCGACGGCCTGGACGGTCTCGGGGTCCACCCGCACCTCCATGCCGGGCACGTTGGCCACGCGCGAGCCGCCCTGCACCTGCGAGCGCAGCACCTGGCGGATGAGCTCGGCCTCGAGGCCGGTCTCCTGCGCCAGGAAGCCGGCGGCGGCCACCCCGTCCTCGACGCGGCGGGCGAGGTCGATCTCCTCCTCCAGCGTCAGCAAGGGCACCTGCCCGATCTCGTGCAGGTACTGCCGCACGGGGTCGGAGGTGCTGACGCGGATGGTGGGGAAGTCCTCCTCGAGGTCGTCGTCGGCCTCCTCGAGCACGGCGGGGGCCTCGAGCACCTCGAGGTCGAGCTCGAGGGGGTCGGCGGCTTCCTCGAGGTCGCCCTCGATCAGCAGTTCCTCGGCCACCTCGATGTCCTCGGGGGCCTCGGCCAGCTCCAGGACCGGGGGCACGTCGGGGGCGTCGAGGGTCAGCTCGTCGCCCTCGAGGGCGGTGCCGTCCATCTCCTCGCCGAGCCCTTCCTCCAGCTCGGCCTCGTCCACTTTGGCTCCCTTGGCCTTCTTGGCCTTGACTTTAGCGTCGGCTACCGGGGTCGCAGACTTAGCCTTGGCGGGGGTTTTCTTCTTACTCAAGCTGCCTCACCTCCGAGCGGAAGGTTTGCCGAAAGGCAAAACCCGCAGATGGTCGTGTGGTCATGGCCGTTGCTCACCGTGGGCCCCGGCCCTTGTGCGCCAGGAGCACCTTGTAGTTGCGCACCGCGAGGGTGCGGACGCTGCCGAACAGCGCCTGCAACAGCGGTTCGTACTTCAGGAAGGGGTTGGCTACCAGATAGAACCTCCCGCCTGGCCGGAGGCGGGCGTGTGCGGCTGTGATGAACGCGTGGGCCACATCGAGAATGAGCGAGCCCCCCACGTGAAACGGGGGGTTTGATAATACTATATCGAACAAAGCGCCGTTTGGCAAGCCCTCGTCCACGTCGCTGTGCACGACGTTCGCCTCGAGCCCCATCCCCTCGGCGCTGCGCCGGGCGCTCAAAACGCCCGCCAGGTCGTCCTCCAGCAGCGTCGCCCGCGCGCCTTCGGCGGCCAGGCTCAGGCCGAGCGCGCCGTAGCCGCCGCCCAGGTCCAGCACGTCGAGGCCGGCCACGCCCTCCAGCGCCTCGAGCAGCAGCGCGCTCGCGGGGTCGAGCTGCCCGGCCGAGAACACGCCCGGCAAGCTGTAGAAGGTGTGCGGGCGGCCCCGGGCCTCGAGGGGGAAGGCCGTCCAGGGGTCGGGGAGGGCGGGGGAGGGCTGGTGCTTGCGGAGCAGCGCGACCCGCAAGGGGCCGTCGCGCTCGACCACCTCCCCCTCGCCCAGGAGCGCGCGGGCCGCCTTGAACTGCCGCTCGAAGCCCTTGTTCTTGTCGCCGCACAGCCACAGCTGGCCGCCGGGGCGCAGCGCCCGCGCGGCGCCGAGCAGGCTCAGGTGGGTGAAGCCCTGGCCGCGCTCGGCGGGCAGCACCAGCAGGGCCTGGTCGTAGTGCTCGGCCCGCGCCTCCCAGGGCAGGGCGGCCCGCACGCTGACGCCGGGGCGGGCGCCGAAGGCGGCCTTGAGGCAGCGCAGCGCCGCCCGGGAGGGCTCCAGCATCTCCACCTCGAGGCCGGCCCGCACCAGCGGCACGCTAGCCAGCCCGAGCGCCGGGTTGAGGTCGATGGCCCGCGCCCCCTGCGGCCGCACGACCTGCGCCAGCAGCCGCCAGCGCCCGTCGCCGAGCCCCCGGGCCCCGGCCTTGCGGTAGAGCGTGAGCGCGCCCGCGGGCAGCGGGTGCAGGCGGTGGTACTCCTCCAGCGTCACGGAGGATGAGTTTATCAGAGATACAGCGCTTCGACCCCCCGCTCCCCTCTCCGTAGCCGTTCCACGCCCAGCCGGGCCAGCACCCGGCCCGAAGGCGGCTCGTCGAGGGAGGCGGGCTCGAGCCCCTCCAGCCGCTGCTTCCGCGGCGGGGCGAGCGTCTGCAGGGTATCGTCCACGCGGTAGGTCGCGGCGTAGGCGTAGCCGTTGCGCGTGGCGTGCGCCACCGTCACCGTGCCCCGGTAGCGCCCGGCCACCCCGGCCAGGGTGTCCACGCCGACGAGCGGGACGCCCAGCCCCCGCGCCAGCCCCAGCCCGGCGGCGATCCCGATGCGCAGGCCGGTGTAGGAGCCGGGCCCCTGCCCCACGGCGATGCCCTCGAGCCCCTCCAGCGACGTCCCGGCCCAGGCCAGGAAGTCCTCCAGCTCGCCGAACAGCCGCTCGGCGTGGCGGCGGTCGAGCCGGAGGACGCGCTCATGAGTGGGCAGACCGAGAACCAGGAACGGCGTGGCGGTATCGAGGGCCAGGACCTGCACGAAGCGGAGTATACCCCTTAGCGATCGCTAAGAAGACGGCCCGGCAAGATTAGAGAATGCCTAACTCAGGCGCACTTTACCCGCTCTCATAGTGCCATTAGACTCATGTGGATGAGATTGGCGATGGTGGGCGTGGGGAAGATGGGCAAGAGCATCCTCGAGGGGATGCTGCGCGCGGGGTTCCTCAGCCCGGGCGAGATCGGCGTGATGGACCACCCCGAGCGCACCCAGCAGATCGCCGAGCAGTACTCCGTGGCGGCCCTCACCCCCGACGACCTGCGCCGCGCCGAGCGCGTGCTGATCGGGGTCCAGCCCAAGGACTTCTCCGCGCTCGCGCCCCGCATCGTCCACCCCAACACCGGCTACCTCTCGATCATGGCCGGGGTCTCGACCGCGGTGCTCTCGCGCCGCCTGGGCACGCGCCGGGTGGTGCGGGCCATGCCCAACGTGGCCGCCACCATCGGGCGCAGCTCCACCGCCCTCACCGCCCCGCCCGAGGCCGAGGAGGCCGGCGACCTCGAGTTCGCCCGCCAGCTCTTCGCCACCGTGGGCGACGTCTACGACCTGCCCGAGCGCCTCTTCAACGCCTTCACCGGCATGTCGGCCTCGGCCCCCGCCTACATCGCGCTGGTGGCCGAAGCCCTGGCCGACGGGGGCGTGAAGCAGGGCATCCCGCGGGCCCAGGCCCTCAAGCTCGCCGCCGACGTGCTGGTCTCGACCGGCGAGCTGCTGCGCCGCAAGCACCCGGCGGTGGTCAAGGAGGAGGTCGCCAGCCCGGGCGGCACCACCATCTATGGCTTGGCCGCGCTCGAGGCCCGCAGCCTGCGGGCAGCCCTGATCGAAGCCGTCGAAGCCGCGACCGAGCGCGGCTTCGCTTTGGGGGAGGACGAGTGAGGCGCTGGACGGTGTGGCTCTTGCTGCTGGGGCTGGCGCTGGCCCAGTTCGGCGACTTCTACCCCCGCGGGGTCGGGCTGGGCTGGGCCTACTCCTCGGGCGAGGTCCAGATCTTCGCCCGCGAGCAGTCGGGGATGCTGGTGCTCGAGCACCGCTTCCCCGGCAAGCCGGTCTACGGCGACCTGCTGCGCTACAGCCCGCAGGGGGTGTTCCTGGAAGGCACCGTGTTCAACGGCACCGTGCAGCGCTACCAGCCGGCTTTGATGCTCTACCCGCCCGCCCCCATCGTGCTGGGCCAGGAGTGGGGCGGCCGCAGCCTGCTCAACGGCTCCTCGGTGGCCCTGCTCGCCCGCGTCGAGCGCATCGAGGGCGTCAACGTCCCGGCCGGCCGCTACAACGCCTACGTCATCCGCACCTCGCTGGTCACCGAGGCCGGGGGCAGCGTGGTGGTGGAGTCGTACTTCGTGCCGGGCGTGGGCATCGTGCGCTACGCCAGCCCCGACGGCGGGACCATCGACCTCGTGCGCATCCTCAGGCCCTGATCCGCCTGAAGCCTGGCCCCTGGGACAAAGGCGTCCCGGGGGCCTTATACAATTGGGCATCGCCCCGCACGGGAGGTAGCTATGGAACTGCAGGTGGTGCAGCTCGAGAAGCCGGAGAACCTCAACGTCATCCTGGGCCAGAGCCACTTCATCAAGACCGTCGAGGACCTGCACGAGGCGTTGGTCACGGCCGTGCCGGGCATCAAGTTCGGCCTGGCCTTCTGCGAGGCCAGCGGCAAGCGCCTCGTCCGCAAGAGCGGCACCGCCCCCGAACTCGTCGAGCTCGCCGTGCACAACGCCCAGAACATCGGCGCAGGCCACTGCTTCGTGATCGTCCTGGGCGAGGGCTTCTTCCCGATCAACGTCCTGCACGCGGTGAAAGCCTGCCCCGAGGTGGTGCGCGTCTTCGCCGCCACCGCCAACCCCCTGAGCGTGGTCATCGCCCAGCAGGGCGAACAGCGCGGCATCCTCGGCGTCATGGACGGCTACCTGCCCCTCGGGGTCGAGGGCGAGGAGGACGTGGCCTGGCGCAAGGATCTGTTGCGGCGGTTCGGGTACAAGGTGGGGTGAGGGGGGGTGTCCGGTGCCGGATGCCGATAGCCCAACGCCGGGCGCGGGTCGTGCGCCGAACGCCGAACGCAAAACGCGAGACGCAAGACGCCTTGGCCCTAGACCTTTGGCCCCCGGCCCTCGACGCCGGTGGGGAGGCCGCCCTTTGAGCCTCCGGCAACACTGCCCTGCCGTCCACGCGGTAGGCTGTTGCGCGTATGGCGACCGCAGGCGAGATCGCACCCGAGTTCGCCCTCCCGGACCAGGAGGGCAAGGTTCACCGGCTTTCGGACTACCGGGGCAAGTGGGTGGTGCTGTACTTCTACCCGAAGGACGACACCCCGGGCTGCACCAAGGAGGCCTGCTCCTTCCGTGACGAGAAGGGGCGCCTCGAGCAGATGGGCGCCGTGGTGTTCGGCGTCTCGGCCGACGACACCCAAAGCCACGGCAAGTTCGCGCTCAAGTACGGCCTCAACTTCCCGCTGCTGGCCGACCCCGCCGCGGAGGTCATCAAGGCTTACGGGGCGTGGGGCAAGAAGAACGCGTACGGCAAAGAGTACGAAGGGATCCTGCGCCAGACCTTCCTCATCGACCCCACCGGCCACGTCGCCAAGGTCTGGGAGAAGGTCAAGGCCGAGGACCACGCCCTCGAGGTGGCCCAGGCCCTCGAGGAGCTCCAGCGGGTCTGAACGGCGGTATTGTGGAGGGGCGTGAATGCCACGCCCTTTTCTTATGACGAGTCCTGAGACCTACAAACGCGAAGCCGGGATCGAGGCCGTGCGCTACGTGCAGTCGGGGATGGTGGTGGGCCTGGGCACGGGGTCTACCGCGAAGTACGCCGTGCTCGAGATCGGGCGCAGGCTGCGCGAGGGCGAGCTGCGCGACGTGCGGGGCGTGCCCACCTCCGAGGCCACGGCCCGGCTGGCCCACGAGCAGGGCATCCCCCTCGTCGAGCTCGACGAGTACGGCGTGGACCTCGCCATCGACGGCGCCGACGAGATCGCCCCCGACCTCTCGCTCATCAAGGGCCTGGGCGGGGCGCTGCTGCGCGAGAAGATCGTGGAGGTGGCGGCGCGGCAGTTCGTGGTGATCGCCGACTCGAGCAAGCTCGTGCCCCGGCTCGGGCGCGGGGCGGTGCCCGTGGAGGTCGTGCCCTTCGGGTACAAGAGCACGCTCAGGCACCTGCGCGAGCTCGGCGAGCCGGTGCTGCGCCTGAAGGACGGCGAGCCCTTCGTCAGCGACGGGGGCAACTTCATCGCCGACACCTTCTTCGGGCCCATCAGCGACCCCGGCGCCCTGCAGGAGCGGCTCGAGCGGGTGGTGGGCGTGGTCGAGACCGGTCTTTTCGTGGGGATGGCGAACCTGGCCGTGGTGGCCGACTCGCAGGGCCTGCGCACGCTCTCGCGCTGAACTTGCCAGCGGGCCGCCGGGTGAGCTACCATGGCCCCATGAACGGCTTCTTCGCCCGGCGAATGATGGAGGTGCCCCGGCAGTAGCTTTGGTTTGAGGCTGCTGGCGGGGCGCGTGTATGATGCGCCCCGGTTTTATTTGCGCGGGCACCGCCCTTCCCCCGAGCCCGCACCCCTCCCGAGGAGACCGAAGATGAGCAAGGTTTTTTACGTCACGACCGCGATCGACTACGCCAACGCGGCCCCCCACATCGGCCACGTCTACGAGAAGATCCTGGCCGACTTCCTGGCCCGCTGGCACCGGCTCGACGGCTACGACACCTACTTCCTCACCGGCACCGACGAGCACGGCGAGAAGATTTCCAAGGCCGCCGCCAAGGCCGGCAAGAGCCCCAAGGACTTCGTGGACGAGCTCTCCGAGGGGGCCTTCCGCGCGCTGTACGACCGGCTGGGCATCAGCTACGACGACTTCATCCGCACCACCCAGGAGCGCCACAAGCGCTACGTGCAGCAGGTCTTGCAGAAGGTCTACGACGCGGGCGACATCTACTACGCCGAGTACGAGGGGCTCTACTCCGTGGGCTCCGAGCGTTTCGTGACCGAGAAGGAGCTCGTAGACGGGATCCTCCCCGGCGACTCCGAGCCGCCGGTGCTGCGCCGCGAGGCCAACTACTTCTTCCGCATGGAGAAGTACCGGCCCTGGCTGCTCGAGTTCCTGCAGAACAGCCCCGAGTTCATCCAGCCCGCCGGCTACCGCAACGAGGTGCTCGAGATGCTCAAGGAGCCCATCGGCGACCTCTCGATCTCCAGGCCCAAGGACCGCGTGCCCTGGGGCATCCCCATCCCCTGGGACGAGGGCCACGTGACCTACGTGTGGTTCGACGCGCTGCTCAACTACGTCTCGGCGCTGGTGGATAAGGGCAACTTCGAGAGCCACTGGCCGCACGCCTGGCACGTCATCGGCAAGGACATCCTCAAGCCCCACGCGGTGTTCTGGCCCACCATGCTCAAGGCCGCCGGGCTGCCGCTGTACGAGAAGCTGGTGGTGCACGGGCACATCCTGGCCCTCGACGGGCGCAAGATGGGCAAGAGCCTGGGCAACGCCATCGACCCGGCCGAGGTGCTGGAGAAGTACGGCCTCGACGCGCTGCACTACACGCTGCTGCGCGACACCACCCTCGCCGCCGACAGCCCCTTCGGCGAGCCGGTGATTGTCTCGCGCCTCAACTCCGACCTCGCCAACGACCTGGGCAACCTGCTCTCGAGGGTCCGCACCATGCTGATCAAGTACTGCGGCGGCGCGCTGCCCGAGCCTTCCCCCGCCGGCTCGCAGATCGCCCGCGAGGGCGTGAGCCTGGCCGCGCGGGTGCGCCCGCTGGTGCGCGAGCTGCGCTTCAACCACGCGCTGGAGGAGGTGCTGCAGTACGTGCGCAGCCTCAACAAGTACGTCAACGACTCCAAACCCTGGGAGCTCGCCCGCGACGAGGCCAACCGCAAGGCGCTGGACGACGTGCTCTACACGGTGGTCGAGGGGTTGCGCATCGCCTCGGTGCTGCTCGAGGCCGCCATCCCCAACAAGGCCCGCGAGCTGCGGCAGGCGCTGGGCCTGGGCGACTACGGCGTGGCCGACACCGAGCGCTGGGGGCTGGCCCCGGCGGGCACCCGCATCCCCGAGGAGGCGCCCATCCTCTTCCCCAAGCTCGAGGCGCTCGAGCGCGAGGGCAAGGGGCAGGAGGGGGCCAAGCCGGAGGCGGCGGGCGGGAAGCAGGAAGCCAAGCCCGAGAAGGCCAAGCAGCCCGCGCCCAAGGCGGAGCCCGCCCCGGCCAACGGCCCCATCACCATCGACGACTTCGCCCGCGTCGAGTTCCGCGTGGCCGAGGTCACGGCCTGCGAGAAGCACCCCCAGGCCGACAAGCTGCTCGTCCTACGGCTCGACGTGGGCGACCACACCCGGCAGGTGGTCTCGGGCATCGCGCAGTGGTACAAGCCCGAGGAGCTCGTAGGGAAGAAGCTGATCCTCGTCGCCAACCTCAAACCGGCTAAGCTGCGCGGCGTGGAGTCGCAGGGCATGATCCTGGCCGGGGAGGACGCCGAGGGCCGGGTGGTGGTGGTGACCCCCGAGAAGGACCTGCCCCCGGGCGCCAAGGTGCGCTGAAACCCCCGTAGAAAACCCCCGCAGCCCTGCGCTGCGGGGGTTTTGTCGGATGTAGGCCGTCAGAGCAATTCGCGAGGCAAATCGCTGCTGGCCTGACCCGCGTCGTCCTCGCTGCGGCGGGAGCGGAGCACGAAGGGCACCGCCATGAACACCAGCAGCATCAGACCGATCATAATCTGCGTCCCGAAATCCGACAGTAGCGCTAGCATCGCGTATCAGGCCTCCCTACCCATAGCGTACGAGATAAAGCCTGTTCCAGATTGTGCATTTCTTAATCAGATCTTGAACCAGGTTTATAGCTGGGACAAGTAGCCCAGCAACTGCTCCTCCTTTATCTCCCCCGGGTGCTGCGCTACTAACCTTCCTTCAGCGTCGAAGAAGTAGGTGGTGGGCAGCCCTTGGGCGCCCCAGCGCTGGACGAGTTCGGTGCTGGGGTCGAAGAGGGGGTCGGGCATGTCGAGCCTGGCCTCCTCGAGGTACGCCCGCACCGCCTCGGGCCCCTCGCCCTGGTTGAGGAAGACGAACCGGACGTGCTTGTTCGCCCGGGCCTGCTCGAGCAGCATGGGCAGCTCGCGGCGGCAGGGGCCGCACCAGGTGGCCCAGGCGTTGACCACCACGGGCTGGCCCCGCAGGCTCGCCAGGTCGAAGGCTTCGCCGGCGGCGGTCTGAACCCGGCCCTCTAAGCGCACGCCGGCCTCGGCCTCGGGCCTGCGCAGGAAGAGGCCAAGCCCAAGCGCCAGCAGCAGGACGGCCCCGGCGGTCCACTGGATCCAGTTGCGGGTCGTGCTCATCGGTCCCAATCTAAGCCCAAAGCTCGAGGACGGAAGTAGCCCGGGTGACATCCCGCCCCAACTGCAAACCCCTTCACGGCCCGGCGGGGGCTTTTGCCCCTATACTCGGGCCATGAACGAGGTTCAGGTGCCCGAAGTCGGCCCCCAGGAGGCCCAGGAGATGATCGCGCGCGGCGCGCTGCTCATCGACGTGCGCGAGCGCAACGAGTTCGCCGAGGCCCGCATCCCCGGCGCCAGGCTCATCCCGCTGTCGGAGTTCATGACCCGCTTCACCGAGATCCCGCAGGACGTGCCCGTGGTGATGCAGTGCCGCAGCGGGCGGCGCAGCGCCCAGACCACCGCCTTCCTGCTGGCCCAGGGCTACCGCGGGGTGGTCAACCTCGGCGGGGGCATCCTGGCGTGGAACCAGCAGGGCCTCCCCGTAGACACCACCCCCAAGGACCCCTCCACGCTGTGAAGCCCGTCCACCTCGTCGCCCTCCAGACCGAGCTGCGCCTCGAGCACTACCGCGACGCCGGGGCGTTCCGGGCGCGGGTGCTGGATCTATGCTCCCGGGCGGTCGAGGGGCTGCCGGAGGGGGAGGCCCGGGTGCTGGCCTTCCCCGAGGCCCTCGCCCTGCCGCTGGTGTTCTGGCTCGAGACCCCCGAGGAGGTGGTGCAGGCCCCCACCGCCCTGGCCGCGGGCTTGCGGCTGCTGCGCCTGCGCTGGCGGGAGGCGCTGGGGTCGGGGCCGCCCTCGCCCTCGGTGCTCTTCCACCTGCGGGCGCTCGAGGTGTGGCCGCTGTGGGAAAAAACCTTCGCCGAGGCCGCGCAGCAGAGCGGGGCCTACGTGGTCGCGGGGTCGCTGTTCAGCCCCCGGGTGGACTGGGAACCCGCGCAGGGCTACCACCGCCAGGGCCGGGGCGTGTACAACCTCAGCCTGGTGTTTAACCCCCAGGGCCGGGTGCTCTCCCGCGTGCCCAAGGTCAACCTGACCAAGGACGAACGGCAGAGCTTTCTCCAGGGCGGCGGCTGGGGCGCCCAGGTCGTCCAGACCGGGCTGGGCCGCGTCGCCAACCTCATCTGCCTCGACGCCTTCCACGAGCACCTCGTCGAGCAGTGCGACGCGGCGGGGGCCTGGCTTGTGGTGCAGCCCTCGGCCAACGCCGCCCGCTGGGAGGGGCCCTGGAGCGCCGACCCGGACCAGGTCGAGGGGCAGGTCTGGCTGCAGGAGGGGCTGGCGAGGAAGCTCGAGGGCCGCGAGAACCTGCGCTACGGGCTCAACCCCATGCTCAACGGCGACCTCTACAACCTGCACTTCGAGGGCCGCAGCGGGGTCTACGGGCCGGGCCAGATCCTCGCCCTCGCCGACGCGCCCGTGGGGGACGCGGTGGTTCGGGCGCGGGTGGAGGCGCCGTGAGGAAGAACGTCCCTGGTCAGACGGCCGCCCAGACGCCACAATCGGGGTCATGGAAAGGCGCTCGCTAGCCCAGTACGCGGTGGTGGGGCTCTCGCTCCTGCCCTTCGCCCTGCAACTGCTGGGCTGGGTGCGCACGCCCCTGGGCGGTGGGTGGTGCGGGGCCCTGAGCGGGGGCTACCTCGACGTGTTCTCGGCCCAGGTCTGGTACTCCCAACTGCTCATCGGCGGGCTGGCGCTGCAGGTGGCCTACGCCTTCTTGATGCTCGTCCTGCTCAACCTGCCGGGCGAGGAGAGGGCGCTCGAGTACGCCCGCATCGAGCCTACCTCGCCCCAGACCGGGGGTAGCGGCTCGCGGCTCAACCCGGGGGGTAGCGGTCCGCGGCTCGAGCTCCCGGGGGTGAGCGGCTCGCGGCTCGTTACGGGGGTGAGCGGCTCGCGGCTCGTTACGGGGGTTAGCGGCTCGCGGCTCGAGCAGCTCAGGCGCAGCCTCTACACCGCCGGGATCGGCCTCAATTTCGTGATCCTGATGGTCTTCCTCATGACCCGCCTCACCGGGCTCCCCCTGCCCAGCAGCCTGGGCGTGCTGTGGGGCGAAGCCGCCCCGCTCGACCCGCTGAGCGGGCTGATGGCCCTGAGCAGCCTGCTCGCCACGGCGGTCCTGCTGCACCTGCTCCGCGCCCGCAGCCCTGCGACGCCCGCGCGGGCCTGAGGCCTGGCTCGAGCCCGGGCGCATTTGACAAGCCCACGGTAGGGTGGCATACGATAGTGCCTCGTGGCAGATATGGCTGTTTCCGGTGGCCGCTGGGTAGCCGAGATCTACGGCTGCAACCTCGACGTGCTGGAGAACCCGCGCCTGGTCGAGACCGCGCTCAAGGACGCGGTCATCAAGCTCGGCGCGCCGGTGGCCAGCGTGCAGAGCGTGGTGTACAAGTTCTACCCCCAAGGGCTCTCGGCGGCCGTCGTCAGCCCGGTCGGCGCGGTGATGATCCACACCTGGCCCGAGGACGACGCCTCGGCCGCGCTCGACCTCTACTTCTACCAGCCCGACGTCGAGCCCGAGGGCGTGCTGCGCGGCTTGGCCCGGGCCTTCGGCGCCCGCGAGGAGTCGGCGTTCCGCCTGTGGCGCACCACCGAAGGCCACGACATCCGCCGCCGGGCCATGAAGCCGCAATGAAGGCCGTACGTCGTACGTCTTACACCTGAAAGCGCCCCAGGCACCGAACACCCTCCGCTCGGCGTTGTGCTCAGTGTCTTTGGTCTTCTGCGTAGGACGTACGGCACAAGACGTAGGACCCGGATAGGCTATCCAAGGAGGTTATCGCATGGAATACGGCATGTACTTCCTCGAGCAGGTCACCCCCTACGAGGCCATCTCCCGGCGCATGGAGAAGGTGCTGGCCTCGGGGCGGACCCGCTTCCAGGACTACTTCATCTTCCAGACCCAGGCCTTCGGCAAAGTGCTCGTGCTCGATAAGGACGTGCAGAGCGCCGAGCGCGACGAGTACGTCTACCACGAGACCCTGGTCCACCCCGCCATGCTCGCGCACCCCGCGCCCGAGTCGGTGTTCATCGTGGGCGGGGGAGAGGGGGCCACGCTGCGCGAGGTGCTGCGCCACCCCACGGTGAAGCGCGCCGTGATGTGCGACATCGACGACCAGCTCGTGGAGATGGCTAGGGAACTCCTGCCTGAGTGGCACCAGGGGGCCTTCGACGACCCCCGGGCCCAGGTCATCACCGAGGACGCGCGGGGCTGGCTCGAGTCCCACCCCGAGACCTACGACGTGATCATCGTTGACCTCAACGACCCGGTGGGCGAGGACAACCCCGCCCGCCTGCTCTTCACCGTGGAGTTTTACGAGCTCCTCAAGCGGCGGCTCAACCCCGGCGGGGTGATGGCGATGCAGGCGGGCATGATCCTGCTCACGCACCACAAGGTGCACCCCGTCATCCACCGCACCGTGCGCGAGGTCTTCCGCTACACCCGCAGCTACCGCAACTACATCCCCGAGTTCTTCCTCAACTTCGGCTTCATCCTCGCCTCGGACGGGGTAGACCCCGTGGCCTTCTCCGAGGGCACCCTCGAGGCGCGCATCCTCGAGCGCGGGCTAAACCTGCGCCACCTCACCGCCCCCTTCATCGAGGCCATGTTCGTGCTGCCGAAGGACCTCCAGGAGGCCATCCAGGCCGAGCGCATGGTCTCGACCGACGCCCTGCCGATGTACTTCACCGACGAGGGCGAGGCCCGCCAGGCGCCCTACCGGCCCCAGGGAGCGGGACAAGTCTCACCCGGCAGTGAGTAGACTGGTGGCTATGCAAAGGACGCTTTTCGTCGTTATCGCTGCGGTGGCGGTGTTGATGGCGGTCGGGCTGTTCGGGGTGCTGCGGTCGCGCTCGAGCGGAGGCTCCGCGGCCGCCACCGCCAACCCGGCCGAACTGGTCGAGGGGGCCCGCTTCGTCCTGGGCTCCGCCGACGCGAAGGTCACGGTCGTTGACTTCTCCAACTACCTCTGCCCCCACTGCCGCGACCACGCCCTCGACGTCTTCCCCCTCATCCGCCGCGACTACATCGACACCGGCAAGGTGCGCTACGTCTTCCGCGACTTCCCCTTCGGCGCCCCCACCAACCCCCAGCCGCCCGTGGTGCGGGCGGGGGAGGCCGCCGCCTGCGCCGCCGACGCCACCATGGACAAGTACGTGGCCTACCACGACGCGCTCTTCCGCGCCCAGCAGCAGTGGGGCGCGCTGCCCGAGCCTTCCCTCACGCGCTACCTCGTTGACCTCGCCGGCCAGATCGGCCTGGCCCCCGCCGGCTTCGAGAACTGCCTCAACAGCGGCCAGAAGCGCGAGGGCATCCTCGCCGACCGCAAGCTGGCCGACCGGCTGCGGCTCACCGGCACCCCCGCCTTCTTCATCAACGGCACGCAGGTCAACGGCGCGATGCCCTACGAGGACTGGAAGAAGGCGCTGGACGAGGCCCTCGAGGGCAAAACCCCCACCATCCCCGAGCGCAACCGCCCCAGCGGCAACTCCCAGTAATACCGGATTCAAAAAGATAATCATCCAGCCCAGAACCCTGGAGGCTGTCTTTTTGGACCCTAGAGCACACCCCTCCCTGACGGTCGGCGAAGAAAGCGTCTCCCTCCCGAGGGGCGGTATCGCCCTCCGCTACGCGGATAACTTCGGCCGGCCGCCCCGCCAAGGCGGGGCGGCGTCACCGTTCGGTGACGAACGGACCGAATCGGGTATAAGCAGGGGTAGGGCCGCCCGTCGGCAAATCGCGAAGGGGCGCACCGCGGTGCGCCCCTGGCTATCGGGTAAGGCTATCGGCTGCTCACGACGCCTGCCGCAGCCGGGCCTCCTCGAGCGCCGAGAGCGGCTTGTCGAGGTGGGGGATGTCGATGACGATCTCCCGCACGGTGGCGCTGGGGGCTTCGAACATCAGGTCCATCATGGCTTTCTCCACGATGGCCCGCAGGCCGCGCGCGCCGGTGCCGCGCTTGAGGGCCCGGCGGGCGATCTCGCGCAGGGCGCCGGGGGTGAAGCGCAGCTCGATGCCCTCCATGCGCATGAGCTCCTGGTACTGCCGCACCAGGGCGTTCCTGGGCTCGGTGAGGATGCGCACGAGCGCCTCTTCGTCGAGGGAGTCGAGCTGCACGAGCACGGGCACGCGCCCGATGAACTCGGGGATCAGGCCGAAGCGCACGAGGTCCTCGGGGATGACCTCGAGGCTCTCCTCCTTCTGCGCGGCCTTGGTGAAGCCGATGGGGTGCTGGTCGGCGCGGGCCTTGACGATGTGATCGAGGCCGTCGAAGGCGCCGCCCAGGATGAAGAGGATGTTCTTGGTGTTGACCTGGATGAACTCCTGGTGGGGGTGCTTGCGCCCGCCCTGCGGCGGCACGTTGCACAGCGTGCCCTCCACGATCTTGAGCAGCGCCTGCTGGACCCCCTCGCCCGAGACGTCGCGGGTGAGGCTGGGGTGCTCCGACTTGCGGGCGATCTTGTCCACCTCGTCGATGTAGACGATGCCCCGCTCGGCGGCCTGCACGTCGAAGTCGGCGGCCTGGAGCAGGCGCAGGATCACGTTCTCCACGTCCTCGCCCACGTAGCCCGCCTCGGTGAGGGTGGTGGCGTCGGCGATGGCGAAGGGCACGTCGAGCATGCGGGCGAGGGTCTCGGCCAGCAGGGTCTTGCCGGTGCCGGTGGGCCCGATGAGCAGCACGTTCGACTTCTGCACCTCGGCCTCGGGGTGCATCAGGCGCTTGTAGTGGTTGTACACGGCGACGGCCAGGGTCTTCTTGGCGTTGTCCTGCCCGATGACGTACTGGTCGAGGAAGGTCTTGATCTCCAGCGGCTTGGGCAGGTGGCTGGGGCCCTTGAAGCCCTGCTTGGGCTGCTGCTCGAGCAGGCTCCAGGCACGCTCGACGCACTCGTTGCAGATGTAGACCTCGCCCATCGGGGACTCGACGAGGTTGTCCACCTCGGGGGGGCGGCGTCCGCAGAAGCTGCAGGAGGGCCGGTTACGCCTCATTCGTTACCACCTGGTCCACCACGCCGTAAAGCTGCGCCTCGGTCGCGGTCATCCAGAAGTCGCGGTCGGTGTCGCGCTCGATCTTCTCGATGGGCTGCCGGGTGTGCTTGGACAGGATGTTGTTCAAAAGCTGCTTGTTCTTGAGGATCTGCTCGGCGTAGATGGCGATGTCGCTGGCCTGGCCGCCGATGCCGCCCGAGACCCACGGCTGGTGGATCATCACCTTGGCGTGGGGGAGGGCGAAGCGCCGCCCCGGGGTCCCGGCCGCCAGCAGCACCGCGCCGAAGGAGGCCGCCATGCCCAAGCAGATGGTAGACACCGGCGCCTTGACGAACTGCATGGTGTCGTACAGCGCCAGCCCCGCCGTCACCTCGCCGCCCGGAGAGTTGATGTAGAGCTTGATCTCCTGGTTGGGGTTCTGCGCGTCGAGGAAGAGCATCTGGGCGATGATGATGTTGGCGACCTGGGAGTCGATGGCGGTGCCCAGGAAGATGATGCGGTCCTTGAGAAGACGGGAGTAAATGTCGTAGACGCGTTCACCCCGCGCGGTCTGTTCGATAACGTAAGGGACTACCATACCGGCCCTATTGTAATGGGCGCCCGACCTCTAAGGGGACGCTGGAGCACCATTTTGGCCGGATATCGGGGCGTGCCAGCCCCGGAAGTTGTAGCCAACCCATCCCCCGGGCAGCGCCCAAGGGCGCTGTAGCGAACGCAAAAGACGGAGGCCGGGGCAGTCCCGGCCTCCAAAACGACCCGGAAGGTTCAGGCCCCGATGCGCTCGAGCGCCTCCATCACGGCCTTGTCGTGCAGGCGCTGGAGGCGCAGGCGGGCCAGGGTCTCCTCGCCGAGCTCCTGCTGCAGGGCGTTGGGGTTGGTGCGGTAGGCGCGGGCCAGGTCCACGACGTAGCTCGCCCACTCCTCGTCGGTGAAGACGGTGCCCAGGTCCTCGGCGAGCTTCTCGCGGGCCAGCGAGCGGCGGATGGAGCGGGTGGCGTCCTCGCGCAGCTTGGTCTTGAACTCCTCGAGCTTGCCCTCTTGCTCGAGGTTGTGGATGTAGGCGTTGAACTCGATCTTCTGGGCCTTGAGCTCCTCGGCCAGGTGCTGCAGGAGGTGCTGCTCCTCGCGCGCTTGCATGGTGGGGGGGATCTCCACCTCCATGCCCTCGGCGAGCTTGTCCACGAACAGGTTGGCCTTCCGGTTGCGCACCTCGCGGCCGGCCTGCCCCTCGAGGCTCTCGCGCACCTTGGCGGTGAGGGTGGCGAGGTCCTCCTCGCCCACGGTCTTGGCGAACTCGTCGTCGAGCTCGGGCAGTTGCAGCGCCTTGACCTCGGTGATCTTGGTCTTGATCTCGCGCACCACGGTGTCGCCGTCCTTGACCGGCACCATCACCTCTTCGCCCGCCGAGCGGCCCATCAGGGCCTCGCGCACGTGCTCGAGCGCGTTCTCCATGCTCACCGGGAAGCGGCTGCCATCCTCGGTCTCGATGAAGACCTGGTCGCCGGCCTCGATGGGGCGCTCGACCGTGACCAGCTCGCCGTAGCGCTGGCGCAGCTCCTCGAGGGCCTTGGAGACCATCTCGTCGGTGATCTCGGGCTTCTCGACCTCGAGGCCGAAGGCGGTCCAGTCGGGCAGCTTGACCTCGGGGTAGTTCTCCACCTCCGCCACGTAGACGAAGGGCGCGTCCTCCTCGAGCTTGGCCTCGACCAGCTTGACCCCTACGGGCAGCAGCTCGAGCTCGCGCACGGCCTGGGGGTAGGAGCTGTCCAGCAGCCGCTCCTTGACCTCCTCCAGCAGGGCTTCACGGCCCAGCCGGGCCTCGACGACCTTGGCCGGGGCCTTGCCCGGGCGGAAGCCGGGGAAGCGGTACTTGCTGGCGTACTCCCGCACCACCGCGTCGTAAGCCTTTTTCACGTCCCCTACCGGGACTTCGACCTTCATTTTGACCATGAAGCCATTGCGCTCGAGAATTTCTGCCACGTCAACACCTCGTGTGCGCGCCAGCCAGTGGCGCAGAGCCAGACCTTGCTCATCTGGCGTCACCAAGCCACCAGTTTACCCGTTGCGGGCTCGTTTGCCTAGCTCGCGAGGAGGCCGGATTTTCAGGGGGTCTGGGAGGGCTGCTCTGAAGCCTTTTGGTGCGAGGAGCGGGACTTGAACCCGCACACCTTGCGGTACTGGATCCTAAGTCCAGCGCGTCTACCAATTCCGCCATCCTCGCGTGGTGAGGGCTAAGGACAGGATACCACCCCTCGCGGGGTGGCATCCTTCCTGAAATTTGGGGTGAGTGATGGGACTTGAACCCACGACCCCCGGTTCCACAGACCGGTGCTCTAACCGGCTGAGCTACACTCACCGCGCTCCGCTTCGCGCCTCTCGAGGCCGCAAAACAGCAACCGTCATTTTATGCACCGCCAGCCGTAGCGTCAAGCGTGGCGGGGGGGCCGGAGGCGGCCGCGCCCCTTGCCCCGCGAGCGTCCTATCGGGAACGGGTATACTAACAACTGTTAGTTCGCTATGAGCCGCCGCAACGAAATCCTCGACCGGGCCGGGGAGCTCTTCAGCACCCGGGGCTTCCACGCGACTTCCATGCGCGACCTCGCCGAGGCGGTGGGCCTGCAAGGCGGCAGCCTCTACGCCCACATCGCCTCCAAGGACGAGCTGCTCTTCGAGATCGTCAACAAGGCCGCCGACGCCTTCTTGCGCCAGGCGGAGTCGGTGCCGCGCGACCTGTCGCCCGAGGCCCGGCTGCGGGCGCTGGTGCGCGGGCACCTCGAGGTCATCGTGCGCGAGCTGCCCCGGGCCAAGGTCTTCTTCGACGAGTGGCGCTTTCTGTCCGACGACTACCAGCGGCGCATCAAGGGGCGGCGCGACGCCTACGAGGCCCACTTCCGCGAGGCCATCGCCGCGGGGATCGCTGCGGGGCTGTTCCCGCAGCAGGACGCGCGCCTGGCGAGCCTGTTCGTGCTCTCGGCGCTCAACTGGGTCTACCAGTGGTACCACCCCGAGGGGCCGCTGGGCCTCGAGGCCCTGAGCGAGCAGTACGCCGGCCTCGTCCTGGCGGCGCTGCGCAACGCCCGGCCGGAGCCCGTCGCCGCTCCGCGGGAGGGGGTGGCCGCTGAGTCACCATAGACAAGGTTCAAAAATAGGGTAATTTCGCCATGGGTGACCTACGCGGGCGGTTGTCGCGTGGGGCGCCTCGAGGCGGTTTGGTCAGCCTGGCCTGTCGTAGGATGAGGCGAGCTTTACACTCGGCTAAAGCACGGCGGCCAAAAAACGGCTAAGGAGGAATGCATGAAGCGGAATTGGATTCTGGGCGGTGCGGTGGTGGCGATTCTGGCGGGTTGCGGGCTGGTTCCTCCGATCCCCGTCAGCGACCCGTTGCAGCTCAACGGGAAGCCGGTGACGCTCTCCCTGGCCGAGGGCGCGCTGAGCAGCCAGTCGGCCATGTCGGGCGCGGTGAACGCCTCGGTCGGTGACGTCCTCAAGGACGTGACCATCCCCTTCACCCCGGGCTCGTTCAAGGTTTGCTACGACTTCACGGTCGAGGGCACGTTCAGCGGCCCGTCGGGCAGCGTCAAACTGAGCAACATCGAGCTCGACCTCACCGTCAACGACGGCACCAACGGCCCGGCGTCGTTCCAGGCCAGCGCCAGCGAGGTGACGATGACCTCGGCGGGCGGCAAGTATACCGGCAGCGGCAAGGGCCTGTGCGGCAACGCCTCCGACGTGGCTAAGGTGATCGCGGTCCTCAAGAACGCCCCCGAACCCAACTCCGTCACCGGCACCTTCAGCCTCGAGACCGACGCCACCCTGCCCCCGGGCACCACACTCAAGATCACCTTCGAGAACGGCCAGGGCGAGATCAAGCTCTGACGCGAGCTTCTCTCGGCGGGGGTGCCCTCGAGCACCCCCGTTTTCGTGCCGGGTGTCCGTTCGTGAGGGCTCGAGCGTACAGTGGGGTATGGACTATTTACGGCAGCCCGGGTTCATGGAGCGGCTCAGCGAGCACGAGCGCACCCGCCTGGGCCAGATCTGCCCGCCCAACACCTACCGCAGGGGCGACTACCTCTTCCGCGCGGGCGACCCCTGCGGCGGGCTCACCATCGTGATTCACGGGCAGGTCAAGCTCGCGCGGCTGAGCCCTTCCGGGCAGGAGCGCATCCTCTTCATCGCCGGGCCGGGGGACTTGCTGGGGACCAATTTCCTCGACCCGGACGCACGCTTCCGCTCGGACGGGGTCTGCTTGGGCGAGGTGGTGATCTGCCCGGTCAGCCGGGTGCACGTCGAGCAGGTGGCGCGCGAACTCCCCAACGTGCCGCTTCGGCTGGCGGAGGTGCTGTCGCGGCGCCTGAGCCACCTCGAGGACCAGCTCGAGATCGCCGCCGAGCCGGTGCTGCTGCGCCTGGGGCAGGCTTTGCTGTGGCTCGTGGGGCGTTTCGGGCACGAGGTGGGGGAGGGCTGGCACGAGGTCGGCCTCGAGCTGCGGCAGGAGGACCTGGCGGCCTTGTGCGGCACCAGCCGCGTGACGGTCACCCACAGCCTGGGCCTGCTGCGCGAGCAGGGGCTGCTCGAGGGGACCCGGGGCTCATACCGGGTCCGGTGCGGCGGCCTCGAGGCCTATCTCCAGGCCGTGGCGTGGCAGGAGTGACCGCCGGAGAGCGGTTGTGCCCCGGGGCCTAGCGCTTTCCGAACTGGGTGAAGACCAGGTCGCTGGCCTTGGCCTCCTGGTGACAGCCGATGCACATGGCGGCGTTGGCGAAAACCCCGCCCTTGAAGCCGTTGCCGTCGCGCTCGAAGACGCTCCACTCCCAGTCGCCCTCCCGGGCGCTCTTCTTCTCCATCACGTACAGGGTGGTCACGCTGAGGGTGTCGGGGTCCATGCGCTCTTTAATGAAGACCGTGCCGGCCGCGAAGGGGGCTTTGTACTTGCCGTCCGCGCCGGCCAGCTTATCGGCGGTGAGGTTGACGTACACGTCCTTGGCGGAAGGATGGGCCCCAGCGTCCGTCACTTTGGCGACGTTCGCTCGCGTCCAGCCCAGGTAGCCCTGGTACTTCTCGGGCAGCCCGGCCACCTTGGCCGAGACGACCCCCACGGCAGCCAGCACCAGCACCGGCATCCACGCCTTCACCTTCATGTCTCCACCTCCACCCCCACGCTAGCGACCCTCTGGGGGCGGCGGTGTATCCTATCTTAACCCCGGTAGAATGTCCGCTACGAGATGAGCACGACAGCGGACGTGATCGTGGTGGGTGCGGGGATTATCGGCGCGGCCTGCGCCTACCGGCTGGCCGAGCGCGGCCTCCGGGTGCGGCTGCTCGAGGCCGCTCCGGCCCCGGCGGCGGGTTCGACCGGCAAGAGCGCGGCGGGCGTGCGGGTGCAGTTCACGGAGGCCGTCAACGTGCGGCTGTCCTGGCACTCCATCCAGGAGTACCGGCAGATGCCCGAGGCGGGCTACCGCCCGATCGGCTACTTGCTGCTGGTGCCCGAGGAGGACTGGGCCGACCACCTGCGCGGGGTCGAGCTGCAGCGCGGGTTGGGGGTGCCCGTCGAGGTGCGCGGCCTCGAGGCCGCGCAGGAGTGGTTCGCCTTCGAGCCCCACGGCCTCGCCGGGGCCACCTTCGGCCCGGCCGACGGGGTGGTGGACCCCCACGGCATCTGCATGGAGTACCTGCGCCGGGCCCGCGGCCTGGGGGCCCTGCTCCACCTGGAGGCCGAGGTGCTGCGGGCCGAGCGCCAGGGCGGGGTTTGGCAGGTGCAGACGCCCGCCGGGACGTTCGAGGCCCCGGTGCTCCTGAACGCCGCCGGGGCCTGGGCCGGCGAGGTGGGACGGCGGGCGGGGCTGGAGATCCCCGTGCAGCCTGCCCGCCGCATGGTCTTCTGCAGCGCGCCGCTGCCCGAGCCCCCGGCGGGCCCCCTCACCATCGACCTGTCCACCGGCTTCTACTTCCGCCCCGAGGGCGAGCGCCTGATCTTCGGCAAAAGCAACCCCGCCGACCTGGGCTTCGCCGAGGGCATGGACTGGGGCTGGCTCGAGCCCACCCTCGAGGCCGGCCTGCCGCGCTTCCCCTGGCTCGAGCGCCTGGCCCTCGACCGGCGGGCGAGCTGGTGGGGCTACTACGAGGTCACGCCTGACCACAACCCCATCCTGGGCTGGATGCCCGGCGTGAAGGGCTGGGCCAACGCCTGCGGCTTCTCGGGCCACGGGGTGCAGCAGGCCGCCGCGGTGGGCCGCCTGATGGCCGAGGAGGTCGCGGACGGCCGGGCCCACTCCCTCGACATCGACCCCCTGCGCTACGAGCGCTTCTCGAGGGCGGTGGGGGTGCTCGAGCGCCACATCGTCTGAAGGCTTCTGTTGCCTTCATAACCCCGCCCCAGGCTTTAGGCCCCCCTTGAAAATGAGCGAGGGGTGAGGGTACACTGCGCTTTGGGTGATTCGATGACCGACTTCATTCGCATGGCCAGGCCCTGGGCCTGAAGCCCCCTCCCGTACCCGAAACCCGCGCATTCGCAGGCGGCGACGTCTGCTGAGCCAGGCGGCCTTCGGGCCGCCGATTCGTTTGGAGCGTGCCATGCAAGCACTGGGAAAACCGGTCACCACCAAGCTGGCCATCGAAGTTCAGGGCCTCAGGAAAGCCTTCCGCAAGCGGGAAAACCTGCTGCGGGGGCCGCTCAAGGAGGAGTGGGCGCTCAAGGGCGTGTCCTTCGTGGTGCGCGAGGGCGAGACCTACGGCCTGCTCGGCCCCAACGGCTCGGGTAAGTCCACGCTGATCCGCATCCTCTCGACCCTGCTCACGCAGGATGGGGGCGAGGTGCGGATGCTGGGCTACCGCCTGCCGCAGGAGGAGCGCCCCCTGCGCCGCCTGATCGGGCGGGTGAGCGTGGACGCGGCGTTCTACAAGAAGCTCTCGGCCCGGGAGAACCTGCTCTACGCCGCGCAGCTCTACGGCCTCGAGGCCCGCGCCGCCGAGCGCCGGGCCATGGCGATCCTCGAGCGATTGGGCATCGAGTCGCGCCGCTTCAACGACCCGCTGGAGGAGATGAGCCGGGGGATGCAGCAGAAGATCGCCATCACCCGCGCGCTGCTCATCAACCCCCCGCTCCTGCTGCTCGACGAGCCCACCACCGGCTTAGACCCCAAGAGCCGCCGCGACGTGCAGGCCTTCCTGGAGGACCTGCGCCGCGAGCAGGGCACCACCATCCTCCTCACCACCCACGACATGGCCGAGGCCGAGCGCCTCGCCCACCGCGTCGGCTTCCTGGCCCACGGCAACCTGGTGGCCGAGGGGACGGCCGAGGAGCTCAAGGCGCAGGCAGGGACGCAGGACCTCGAGGAAGCCTTTATCGCCCTCACCGGCGAGGAGATCAAGGAAGAAGAGCAGGACGCTTGACGCAAAACGCGAGATGCAAACGGCAAAAAGGCGTTTAGCGTCTAGCGCGACCGGAGGGAGCTTTATGCTCGAACGCTACGTACGCCCCATGTGGGCTTTCGTGTTCCGCGACTGGCACCTGACGCGGCGCTACATCAGCTGGGTGTTCGTGTTCGTCTTTTACGCCATCGTCAACTCGGCGACCATCGCCCTCATCGGCAAGTCGCAGGACGACTTCCGCCTCACCCTCACGCTGCTGCTGGGGGTGCTGCTGTGGAGCTTCCTCTCGGCGATGTACAACGAGATCGCCAACTCCATCAGCTACGAGCGCTGGGAGGGGACGCTGGAGTACACCTTCATGGCCCCGGTGTCCAGGCTCATCCACCTCAGCGGGGTGTCGCTGTTCGCGGTGCTCTTCAGCGTGGTGCGCACGGCCGTGATCCTGGCCGGGCTGGTGCTGTTCATCGAGGTCTCGGTGAACGGGGCCAACCTGCTGGGCGTGCTGGTGGTGCTCCTGGTGGGCAGCCTGGCCTTCATGGGCCTGGGCCTGATGGCGGCCATCCTGCCGGTGATGAGCCCGGAGAACGGCGCGCAGGCCACCAACATCTTCCAGGGGGTGCTGCTGCTGGTCTCGGGCATCTACTACCCGGTCTCGGTGCTGCCGGCCTGGGTCCAGCCCCTGGCCTACCTGAGCCCCGCCACCTACGCCCTCGAGGCCTCGCGCAAGCTCATGGGCATCAACCACCCCGGCTCCACGCCCGAGCGCTTAGCGGGGGCCCCGCTGAGCGCGGTGCTGCCCGAGCTGGGCATCCTCTTCGCGATGGGCCTGGTGTTCATCCCGATGGGCCTGTGGGTCTTCAGCCGGGCCGAGGGCTGGGCCAAGCGCACGGGCAAGCTCAAGCGCACCGGGTGATACCCGATCCGGTCGGTTCGACTGGGGCTCTTGTCCGGATGGTCATCTTTTCGAACCCGGTATAAGGCCTGGAGGAGGGCCGGCCGTGTACCCGAACCCAGACGTACAGGAGGTCGTCGAGGCGCTCGCCGCCGGCACCCGTGAGGCCCTGGGGGCCGGCCTCGAGGGCCTCTACCTGCGGGGCTCGCTGGTGCTGGGCGACTTCGACCCCGCCAGCAGCGACGTGGATCTGCTCGCCGTGACCCGGACGCCCGTCAGCGGGGCCGAGTTCGCGGCGCTTTCGGCCGTGCACTCGCGGGTGCAGGCGCTGGACAACCCCTACGCCGCCGAGGTCGAGCTGGCCTACGTCCCGCTCGAGCTGTTGGCGGACTTCATCCCCAAGACGCGGGTTCCCGCCCTCGAGCGCGGCTTCGGGGAGGCGCTGAAGTGGAAGGCGCTGGGCGCCAACTGGCTCCTGGAGTTCTGGGCCGTCCGGGAGCACGGGGTGGCGCTCCACGGCCCCGACCCGAAGGCCCTGATCGGCCCGGTCCCGCCCCGGGCGCTGCGCCAGGCGGTGCGGCAGGTGCTGCCGGACTGGCTCGAGTGGGCTAGCACCACCGCGCGGCAGGAGATGCTGGGGCACGCAGGCCTGGCGCGCTTCGCCGTGGAGACCATGTGCCGGGCGTTGCTGACGCTGGAAACAGGGGAGATGGGCACCAAGCCCCGGGCGGTGCGCTGGGCGCTGGGGCGGTGGCCCCGGTGGGCGCCTCTGCTCGAGCGCTCCCGGGCCTGGAAAGCCGGCCAGCCCCTTTCCGAGGCCGCCGTGGACGAAGTGTTGGCCTTTGTCCGGGCGGTCGCGCAGGGAGGGCTCTCCCCTGAGATCTGACGGCGGCGGGTTGGGAGGAAGGACGGGGGAGGGGTTGTAGCCTTCCCGCTTTAGCTGCGCCCGCCTCGAGGGCGAGGGCGGCCGCTTAAGCAGTCCTCTACAAGGTTCTTAGCTTGATTAACGACAAGAACCACCCACAGGGCGGGTATTCTGCCGGATGGATACGGGTTAGATGTGAACCGCATGGGCTTTCCTGAAGCCGTTTATCAGCGGGGTGACAGCCATGATTCAGTGCAGGCTCAGTGAAAATTTCTACCGTGCAGGAGAACCAAATGAGGTTCGCACGAACGAGAGGAGATCACCATGAAAAAATACCTGATCGCGACATTGGCAGCGGGTCTGATCGCGGGGTGCGGCCTGCTCCCCGGCATCGGCGGGCAGCAGGTCATTGGGATGTTCCAGGGTGACTGGGCCTCGGTGGATAAGTCCAAGATGCGGCTGGCCCTGGTGGGGCTGACCTCCTCAGGGCAGTTCAGCTACAACAACCAGCTCGAGATCAAGGACCCCGACGTGACCAAGCGCTACGTCCTCGAGCTGCCGCAGGCCGCCGAGGAGGGCAGCTACCAGGTGGTGGCCTACTCCGACGAGGACGCCAACGGCAAGTTCGGCTCGGGCGACGTGGTGCTGGGCAACACCTGCCACAAGTACCTGCTCTACTCCGAGAGCAACGGCAACAAGGTCTTCTGGGTGGGCACCGTGCAGACCCTCACCGTGACCAAGGGCTGGAACGGCTACGACAACAAGACCCAGGCCGCCCCCTACCAGGCCGAGAACTACGAAGGCTTCGACCTCTACCGCACCGGCCAGTGCCCCTGAAGCTGAAGGGGACTGGAACACGCCGCCAGGGCCTAGGCCCTGGCGGTCTTTATTGAGGGCTTGACTGTAAACCGGTTTGTGGCGCAAACTGGTTTAGGGTGAAGCGATGAACCAGGACCGGCGGTTGGAAGAAGTCAGGCGGGTCACGGCCTTTTTCAGCTACTGGCAGGGGCTGCGGCTGGTCCCGCTGGGCTTTATGCTCATGATCGAGGGGCTGCTGCTCTCCCCGCTGTTCGAGGGGAAGGGGCTGGGGG
>NZ_QXDL01000239.1:0-5411 GCF_003574345.1 Calidithermus terrae | reverse complement strand
GCCCACCCTCGAGCTCCCCCACCAGCTCGCGCGGGTGGCCGGGGTCGAGCTGCTCTCGCCCCCGCTGGGGCTGCTCAACGACCTCAACCGGCCCGGCGACGTTGCCGGGATCGCCGAATGGCTGCGCGAGCACGCCCCCGCTGCCGACGCGGCCCTCGTCACCCTCGAGACCCTCGCCCTGGGCGGCATGATCCCGGCCCGCCGGGTCTCGGACCCGCTCGAGGCGGCGCTGGGGCGGCTCGAGGCGCTGCGCGAGGTCAAGCGCGACAACCCCCGGCTGCGCCTGCTGGCCCACGGCGTGATCGTGCGGGTGGCCCACGACAACGACCCGCTCGAGGAGAAGCCCTACTACGGCGAGTGGGGCGCCGCGCTGCGCCGGGTGTCGGAGTGGACGGACCGGGTGGAGCGCGGGGCCGACCCCGGCGGGCTCGAGGAGGCCCGCAAGGCGGTGCCCGCCGAGGTGCTGGGGGACTGGCTTTCCACCCGCGAGCGCAACCACGCCCTGCACCAGGCGGCCATCGGCCTGCTGCAGGAGGGGGTGCTCGAGCACCTGTGCCTCACCCTCGACGACACCACCCCCTACGGGCTGGCCGCGCGCGACCGGCGGCGGCTCGAGGCCCGCCTGGACGCGCTCTCCCTGTGGAACCGGGCCGACGTGTACCCCGGCGCCGACGAGGTGGCGGCGGTGCTGCTGGCGCGGGCTCTGGTCAACGGCTCGGGCCGCAAGCCCCGCGTCTGGGTGCGCTACCCCTCGGCCCTGGCCCCGCACAGCGTGATGCTCTACGAGGACCGCGTGCTGGGCGAGCTGGTCAAGGCCCACCTGCGGGCGGCGGGCTGCGTGGCGGCCTCGAGCCCTGAAAGCGCCGACCTGATCCTGGCCGTCAACGCCCCCGCCCACCGCCAGGCCCACCGCCAGCCCGACCTCGAGGCGGTGGACACCGCCAACCGCCACCTGCCCGAGTTCGTCGAGCGCGTCGCCGAAGACCTGGGGGCGGGCCGCCGGGTCGCCGTGGCCGACGTGGCCTACGCCAACGGGGCCGAGGAGCGCTTCACCCGGCTGCTCCTGCAGGCGGTGGACGTGACCCGCCTCGCCGGGTACGCCGCCTGGAACACGGCGGGCAACACCCTGGGCAGCGCCATCGCCTGTGGGGTCTGCGCCCTCCACGGGGGCGACCCCGTGGCCCTGGCCGAGGCCACCCTCTCGAGGCTCACCGACGACTGGCTCTACCAGGGCCGCGTGCGCGGCGAGGTGCGCGAGGCGCTCGCCAACCCCAGCCCCTTCGACTTAGGCGAGCTCAAGCCCCGCGCCGAGGCCCTGGTCGAGGCCCGCATGGCCCCTTTGGTCGAGGAGCTGTGGGCGCGGCACTTCGCCTCGCGGCTGCCGGGGATGCGGCTCGAGCGCGGGCCCGCCTCGCTGGCCTGGCCCCGGCTGTTCACCGGCGTCTTCCCCTTGCGGCTCATCCGGGAGAATGGGGGCATGCGGCACGAGGACTCCAGCGCCCCGAAGCACGAGGACCCCAGCCCCCTGAAGCACGAGGGCTCCGGATCATGAAGCACGAGGACTCCAGCCTATGATCCTGGCGCTCGACGTCGGGGGAACGAAGCTGGCGGCGGCGCGGGTGGAGGGGGGGCGGGTGCTGGAGCGGCTCGAGGCCCCCACCCCCACCCACGACCGCGGCCCCGAGGCGGTGACGCGGGCCGCGCTGGAGCTGCTGCGCCCGCTCTTGCCGGGGGCTAGGGCCCTGGGCGTGGCCGCCACCGGGGGCGTGGCCGGGGGCAAGGTCACCGCGCTCAACGCCGACACCCTGCAGGGCTGGCACGCCTACGACCTGCAGGGTGCCCTGCAGGGGGCCACCGGGCTGCCCACGGCGGTCGTCAACGACGCCGACGCGGCGGCCTGGGGCGAAGCGGCCTACGGGGCCGGGCAGGGCGTGGAAAACTTCATCTTCGTGACCGTGTCCACCGGCGTGGGCAGCGGGCTGGTGCTGGGCGGCCGGCTCTACCTCAGCCGCCACGGCCTG
Source organism: Calidithermus terrae (assembly GCF_003574345.1). Lineage (NCBI taxonomy): Bacteria > Thermotogati > Deinococcota > Deinococci > Thermales > Thermaceae > Calidithermus > Calidithermus terrae. The sequence continues at coordinate 3,390 of NZ_QXDL01000239.1, read as the reverse complement.
CACGCCGAGATGGGCTACATGCGCGCGCCGGACGGCACCCCGCTCGAGCTCGTCGCCTCCGGCGGCGCCCTGGACCGCTGGGCGCGGGGGCGCGGCTGGGAGGGGGCGCGGGAGGTGGTCCGGCGGGCCGCCGCCGACCCCGCCGCCGAGGCCAAGCTGGCCGAGAGCGCGGGCCTGGTGGCCGACAAGCTGGCCGACCTCAAGGTGATGCTGGGGCTCGAGCGCGCCGTGATCGGCGGGGGGTTGGGGCTCTCGGCGGGCTACCTCGAGCGGGTGCGGGCCGCGCTGGGCCGCCTGGACCCGCTGTACGCGCTCGAGGTGCTCCCCGCCGCGCTGGGCGCGGACGCGGGCTTGATCGGGGCGGCCGACTGGGCCGGGAGGACTTCGCAATGACCGACGTGGCACGGCACTACATCGAACTGGCGCACGGCATCGAGCAGCACTTCCCGGGCTACATCGACGCCTATTTCGGCCCCGAGGACTGGAAGCCCGAGGCCATGCTGCCGCTGGCGGAGCTGGCGCGGCAGGCCGAGGGGCTGGCCCGGGCGGTGGAGGGCCTGGGGCCCGGACCGCGCCGCGCCTGGCTAAAGGCGCAGGTCGCGGCCATGCAGACCACCCTGGCGCTGCTGCAGGGCGAGGCGCTGCCCTACCGCGAGGAGGTGCGGCGGCTGTACGGCGTGGAGGCCGGGGCGGTGCCCGAGTCCCGCTTCGAGGAGGCCATCGCCGGCCTGGAGGACGTGCTGCCGGGCCGGGGGCCGGTTCCTGAGCGCCTGGAGGCCTTCCGACAGCGCTTCGTGGTGCCGCCGGGGCGGGTGGGGGAGGTGCTGGGGATTTTGCTCGAGCGCCTGGGCGAGCGGGTGCGCGGGCGCTACGGGCTGCCGAGGGAGGAGTCGTTCACGGTGGAGCTGGTCAGGGACCAGCCCTGGGGGGCCTACAACTGGTACCTGGGCGGCTACCGCTCGCGCATCGACCTCAACACCGACCTCCCCACCCACCTCTATTCCCTCCCCGACACCATGGCCCACGAGGGCTACCCCGGCCACCACACCGAGCACGTGCTCAAGGAGCTGCGCCTGTACCGCGAGCAGGGCCACGCCGAGGCCTCGATCCTGCTCATCAACTCCCCCGAGTGCGTGATCTCCGAGGGGATCGCGGTCAAGGCCCGCGCGATGGTGCTCCCGGAGGCCGAGGAGACGGAGTGGCTGCTCGAGCTCGCGCAGTACCTGGGCCTGGGCGTGGGCCGTGCCGAGGTCGAGGCCATGCAGGCGGCGGTGCGGCAGCAGCGCGCCCTCAAGCACGTCTCGGGCAACGCGGCCTTGCTGCTGCACGAGGAGAAGCGCCCCGAGGCCGAGGTGCTGGGCTACCTCCGGCGCTACGCCCTCGCCACGCCCGAGCGGGCCCGCAAGAGCCTCGAGTTCATCACCAACCCCACCTGGCGCTCCTACATCTTCACCTACACCGCCGGGGGCGACCTGCTCGACGAGCTGTTCCGGGTGCGGGGGCAGATTCCCTCCGGGACGGACAATCGTCCGTACGCCAGCGGGCAGCTTCCCGCCGAGGGCTGGTTCCGCCGCCTGCTCGAGGAGCCCGTCACGCCCGGGATGGTGCGGGCCTGGATCGAGGGGAAGGAAGGCTATGAAGCAGGAGTTTGAGCGGCTGCGGGCACGGCTGCAGGAGCTATCGGCCTGGAGCGACCTCGAGGCCTTCCCGCTGGAGTGCGAGTTCCGCGCCCCCAACACCGACTGGCTGCCGCTGGAGGTGGGGCAGGAGTGGCCCAGCCGGGCCTTCCCCGCCGAGATGATCTTCAGCGGCCACGTGCCCAGCGCCTGGGCCGGCAAGCCGGTGTGGGTGCGGCTGAACGTGGGCGGGGAGGGGCTCCTGACCCTCGACGGCAAGGCCCTGGGCGGGCTCAACCCCTTCCACCGCGAGTACCCGCTGCTCGAGGCGGCCGCGGGTGCCGAGGTGGTGGCGCTGGAGGTCGAGGCGGTGCCCAAGGGCCTCTTCGGCAGCCCGGCGCCCCACCCCCGGCTCGAGGAGGCCCGGCTCTTCGTCCCCGACCTCCAGGTGCGGGCGCTGCACACCGACTTAGCCTGCGCCCTGGACGCGGCCCAGCAGGTCCAGCCCGACGTGGCCCGGCTCCTGCTCGACGCCCTTTCCGAGACCTTCGCCCTCGTCCGGCTGCCGCGCGGCCCGGCCCAGGCCTACCTCGAGCAGCTCGAGCGCTCGGGCTGGTCGGGGATGACCGCGCAGCTTTGGGAGGAGTGGAAGTTCGACGGCCCCGGCCTGGCGCTGGGCCCGGAGCACCGCGCCAGCCTGGAGGCGGCGCGGGCCCACCTCGCGCGGCGGCTCGAGGCCATCCGGGGGCGCTACCCCCCGGCGGGCCACCTGCTCATGAGCGGCCACGCCCACATCGACCTGGCCTGGCTGTGGCCCGTGGCCGAGACCCGGCGCAAGGTCCGGCGCACCTTCGCCACCGTGCTGCACCTGATGGAGCGCTACCCCGAGCTGTGCTTCAACCAGTCCAGCGCCCAGGCCTACGCCTGGCTCGAGGCCGACGACCCTGAGCTGTTCGAGGAGGTGAAAAAGCGGGTGCGGGAGGGCCGCTGGGAGCTGGTGGGGGGGACGTGGGTCGAGCCCGACGGCAACCTGCTCTCGGGGGAGTCCTGGGCGCGGCAGCTCCTCTACGGGCAGGGCTACTTCGAGCGGAAGTTCGGGCGGCGGGCCTCGGTGGCCTGGCTGCCCGACACCTTCGGCTTCGCCGCCAACCTGCCGCAGGTGCTGAGCCAGGGCGGGCTGCCCTACTTCTTCACCACCAAGCTCAATTGGAACGAGACCGACGCCTTCCCCCACGACCTGTGGCAGTGGGAGGGCCTCGACGGCACGCGGGTGCTGGCCCACGGCTTCTGGAACCCCAACGAGAGCTACAACGGGCGGCTCGAGGCCAAGGACCTCGCGGGCACCTGGCACAACTTCAAGGGCAAGCGCCACCACCCTACCTCGCTCTACGCCTTCGGCTACGGCGACGGCGGGGGCGGCCCCAGCGCCGAGATGCTCGAGCGCTACGCCCGCTACCGCGCCTTTCCGGGGCTGCCCAGGGCCGAGATCGGGCGGGTGGAGGGCTTCTACGGGGCCGTCGAACGCCGAGCGCCCAACGCCGAAAGCCGGGAGGGCGGGGAGCAGCAAAGGCCCTTGGCTACCGACCGTCGGCCCTCGGCCACCGGCGCCCCGCCGTCCTCGGCCCTGCCTGTGTGGGTGGGGGAGATGTACCTCGAGCTGCACCGGGCCACCTACACCACCCAGGCCGAGCTCAAGCGGCTCAACCGGCGGCTCGAGCACGCCTTGGTCGAGGCCGAGGCGGCGCTGGTGCTGGCCGAGCGGGCCGGGCTGGGC
>NZ_QXDL01000238.1:0-5445 GCF_003574345.1 Calidithermus terrae | reverse complement strand
AGGCTGGGGAGGGTTTATCCCCCCTGGCCCCCCTTGCCAAGGGGGGTGACAAGGCGTCTCGCGTCTTGCGTTTGGCGTTAGGCGTACGACGTACGACGTACGACCTAAAACGTACGACCCGCGCCCGGCTACCGGCTATCGACCCTCCCCAGCCTCGGCCCGATCTCCTCCCACTCGATCGCCGTCTGCCGCCCCGCCTCGAACTCGGCCTGTACCCACGCGTGCAGGGCTCGCAGCTCGGGGTCGTCCTTGGGCAGCTCGAGGCCGGTGTGCTGCTTGACCAGGAAGACTAAGCCCGCCAACCCCGACTCCTTGGTGATGCTCACCTCGAGCGGCCGCCCCAGCAGCCCCGGCACGTCGAAGGGGGCGTACATCCACCCGAACTTGTTGAGCCCGTCGGCGTGGATGCCCGCGCGGGTGCGGTGGGCGTCCTTGCCGTAGAGGGGGTACTTGGCGGGGAGGGGCTGGCCCATCTGCTCGTAAAGCTCGGCCAGCGCGTTGAGGGCCTTGAAGCCGGGCTGCTCGTCGGCGAAGTAGCCCATGCCGATGAGGTGCAGCAGCACCCCCTCCAGGGGCGCGTTGCCGGTGCGCTCGCCCTTGCCCAGCAGCGTCCCGTTGACGGCGGCGCACCCGGCCTGCACGGCGGCGAGGCAGTTGGCGACGACGAGGTGGGTGTCGTTGTGGGGGTGGAACTCGAGGTCCTCCGCCCGCAGGCCCAAAGCCCGCAGCTCGCGGACCATGCCGGGCACGCTGCGCGGCCAGGCCACGCCCTCGTAGGGCAGGCCCAGGCCCATGGTGTCGCAGACCCGGAACTTCGGGCGCAGGGCCTCGCCGTAGGGCGCGGCGGCCTCGAGCACCGCCTCCACGAAGGGCAGCACGAACTCGCGCGGGGCGCGGGTGGCGTCCTCGAGGTGCAGCCGGGGCCGGATGCCCGCGTCGAGCACGGTGCGCACGGCCTCGAGGTAGGTCCGGGCGGCCTGGGCCCGCCCGCCGGGGGTGAACTTGTGGAAGGTGTGGTAGTCGGAGGCTGAGGCCAGCATCCCGGTCTCCCGCACGCCCAGGCTGCGGACGAGCTCGACGTCCTTGCGGGTCGCGCGGATCCAGGTGGTGGGCTCGACCGGGGCGCCGGAGCGGTGGCGCTCGAGGGCGGCCTCGAGCATGGCCCGGTCGGAAGGCCGGTAGACGAAGAACTCGGCCTGCCGGACGGCCCCGCTCCCCCCCGTGAAGGCGCACATCAGCTCGTAGATGCGCACCCCCTGCTCCACGCTGAGCGGCAGGCCGCCCTGCTGCCCGTCGCGGTGGGTGGTCTCGGTGGTCCAGGCGCTCGATGGGAGGGTGGCGGGGCGCTCCTCCCAGACGAACCGCGGGAACCCCTCGCGGGGGAAGGCCTGGGGGAAGTACTCGGGCTGGGGAACGTCCTCGACCTTGCTCATGCCTCGACGGTAGAACCGCCGCACAATGTTGTCAATCTTGACTGCAAAATCAAGCTATTCCGGGGTAAGCTGCGGGCATGGCCCGATACCTCAGCGCCGCGGAGGCCGCCCGCCGCTTAGGCGTCAGCCGCGCCACCCTCTACGCCTACGTGAGCCGGGGCCTCATCCGCTCCCAGCCCGGCGGCAAGAACCGCGAGCGCGACTACCTGGCCGAGGACGTCGAGCGGCTGCTGCAGCGCAAGGAGCAGCGCCGCAACCCCGCCAAGGCGGTGCAGGAGGCCCTGCACTGGGGCGCCCCGGTGCTCGACTCCAGCCTCTGCCTCATCCGCGACGGTCGCCTGTTCTACCGCGGCCACGACGCGGTGGAGCTCTCCCGCCGCGCCGCCTTCGAGCAGGTCGCCGCCCTGCTGTGGACCGGCCGCATGGAGGAGGCCGAGGCGCTGTTTCACAGCCCCTTCAGCCCCCCTCGAGCCCTCGAGCGCCTCCGGGGCGAGCTCGAGGGGCTGAGCCCGGTCGAGGCCTTCCAGGCGGTGCTGCCCTTCGCCGCCGCCCAGGACCTCGCCGCCTACGACCTCAGCCCCCCTGCGGTGGGCCAGGCCGCGACCCGCGTCCTGCGGCTGCTGGTGACGGTAGCCACCGGCCACGACCCCCAGGCCCGCCCCCTGGCCGAGGCGCTCAGCCGGGCCTGGCGCGGCGGCACTGCCGCCGCGCCCTTGCTGGACCAGGCCCTGATCCTGTGCGCCGAGCACGAGCTCAACGTCTCGAGCTTCACCGTGCGCTGCGTGGCCTCGGCGGGGGCCACCCCCTACGCCGCCGTGCTGGCGGGCCTGTGCGCTTTCCAGGGCAGCCGCCACGGGCGCATGGTCGAGCGCGTCGAGGCCTTCCTGCACGAGGCCGAGGCGGCCGGAGCCCGCGCCGCCCTCGCCGCCCACCTGCGCCGGGGGGAGGGGGTGCCCGGCTTCGGCCACAAGATCTACCCCGAAGGCGACCCGCGCGGGCGGGCGCTGCTGGAGGCGCTGGACGCGCGCCACGGCGACGCCCCCGCCCTGGCGCTGGTGCGGGAGGTCGTCGGCCAGGTGCAGCAGGAGCTGGGCCAGCAGCCCACCCTCGACTTAGGCCTCGCGGCCCTCGCCCGCGTGCTGGGGCTCCCCCCCGGCGCGGCGATGGGGGTCTACGCCATCGGCCGCACGGCCGGCTGGGTGGCGCACGCCCTCGAGGAGTACCGCAGCGGCCGCCTAATCCGCCCCAGGGCACGGTACATTGGACCGACTCCGCCCTAAGATAAACCCGTGGACATCCTCCTCGCCGCCCTCATCCTCGGCCTCGCGGTGTACTTCCTCTTCCGCATCGGCCGGGCCTTCTGGCCCAAGCGCTTCGGCAGCGCGTCCCTCCCCGGCAGCTCCAGCCGCCTGCGCTGCCCCCTCTGCGGCGACCGGCTCAACAACGCCGAAGTAGAAGCCCTCCGCCAGGGACGGCGCAAATGCCCCCGCATGGCCGAGTGCCCTTACCAGCGGAGCCGGTGGTTGAACTAGCGAGGCGAGCTATTGGCCGCAGGCAGGGTTGGGGCTAAAGGCTAGTGGTCTGTGGCTCGTGGCCTGTCAAGGGTCTAGGGCCAAGGCGTCCGGCGTACGACGTAGGACGTACGACGTACGACCTAAAACGTACGACCCGCGCCCGGTTACCGGCGTTTAACAAAAAAAATCGCGGCTCTCGGCCGCTGATATTCTTAGTATAACCGGATATGCAAAAATGTAAAGTGGTATGCAAGAAGCCCGGCCTGGACGGGGAAATTACACGCCCTCGAGGCGGGCAGGGATCTGGGCGAGGTGGTGGCGCTCGTGGAAAACGGCGGTCTGCAGCCACCCCAGGCCGTTGAGGTCGCCGAAGAAGGCGTGGGTGAAGGTGGCGGGGTGCTCGAGCAGCTCCCCGCTCTTCTCCGCCTCGCCCAGCAGGAAGGCCCGCTGCTCGGCCAGGAGCTGCGCGATCTGGGTCTTGTCCAGGCCGCCCTTGGGCCGGATGACGGCGGGGGCCTGGGCCCTGCCCTCGCGCCACTCGCCCGCCGGGACGCTCACCGCCTCGAGCGCCTCCCCCTGCGCCGCGCGGCGCAGGCGGCGGATCACGCGGGCGAAGGAGTTTTCGGCCAGGGCGACGTGCTCCATCAGCAGCGCGACGCTCCAGGTCTCGGGGTCGGGCTGGCGGAAGAAGGCCTCGTCGGGGATGGTCTCGAGGTGGTGCAGCATCTCGCGCCTGGAGCGCTCGAGGTGGCGCAGGCAGTGGTCTTTATCCCCGAAGCGCCGGAGGAAGGCCGGGTCGGTGAGCATGGGGGCATTCTACGGCGTCCGGGCGCTGCGAAGCGGGCGGCCCCGAGGGGCCGCCCGCGGACGGTCGAGGTTTTAGCTGATGAGGCTGTGGCGGGCCTGCGCGTCGAGGCTCAGCCGGACCACGCCCTTGAGGTAGAGGTCGTGCAGGGCGTGCCCGCCCAGCACCCGCTCGAACTGGTCGATGCCGACCTCGAGTTCGCTATCCTCCAGACGCAGCCGAATACGATCGAGCGTCCCCGGGACCCAACGGCATTCGACCTTCTCGCCCGTCCTGCTTTTCGGGTGTTTGACTGACATACAGCCCTCCTTCTGATCCGGCTTCGACGTTGGGGATTAAGGGGTGCATCAATTTGTAGCACAAAGCCTACGTAAATACAAACGATCCGTGAGGGGGAAGAATGTCCCCGTCGCGTTATTTGAACTCGGTACTTCTTGACGCGAACTAATGGCCGTAGGCGTTTTCGAGAAAGCTATCCCTCCCGATGCCTTCATCGGCCCGTGGTTTCGGGTCTGGCTCCAGAAGAGGTGGGATAAGATACTCATCACTATGGTTTCGATCGACCTGACGGGCAAAAAAGCATTGGTGATGGGCGTGACCAACGAGAGCAGCCTGGGGTGGGCCATCGCCCAGAAGCTCCACCAGGCGGGGGCCAGCCTGGCCTTCAGCTACCAGGGCGAACGCCTGAAGGAGAAGATCGAGAAGCTCACCGCGGGCATGAGCGGGGTGCGCCTGTACGAGGTCGATGTGACCAATGAGGAGGCCATCCGGGCCATGATGGCCGACCTCAAGGAGGTGTGGGGCGGCCTGGACTGCCTGGTGCACTCCATCGCCTTCGCGCCCCGGCCCGCGATGGAGGGCCGTTACATCGAGACCACCCGCGAGGACTGGACGCTGGCGCTGCAGGTATCGGCCTACTCCCTGCTCGCGGTGGTTCGCGAGGCCGAAGCCCTGCTCAACGAGGGGGCCTCGGTGGTGACGCTGAGCTACTACGCCGCCGAGAAGGTGGTGCCCAAGTACAACGTCATGGGCATCGCCAAGAGCGCCCTCGAGGCCACCGTGCGCTACCTCGCCTACGACCTCGGGCCCAAGAACGTGCGCGTCAACGCGGTCTCGGCCGGGGCCATCCGCACCGTCGCCAGCATGAGCATCCCCGGCTTCCGCAAGATGACCGCCAAGTACAACGCCATCGCCCCCCTCAAGCGCATGATCACCCACGAGGAGGTGGGCAACCTGGGCCTGTACCTGCTCTCGCCGCTCTCGAGCGGCACCACCGGCCAGACGGTCTACGTGGACGCCGGCTACAGCATCATGGGCATGGACTTCGGCGAGGAATAGCGTAGGGAGGTGCCGATAGCTGGTAGCCCATAGCCGATAGCTAGGCGTGGAACATTCGCTCACCGTAAACGGTGAGCGCCTTTTTCTCTGCTTGCTGGTGGGGGAGGGGCCGGTTTGCGGTGCTTCGGTTTGGCGACCGCGGTTCCGCCGTCGGAGGGTGTAGGGGGAGGCCATTCCACGTGGCGAGGGCATCGCGGTACGCGACCCGGCGTACGCCGGAAACCTGCTCCCCCTCTCACCCTCCGAGGGGCCCCAGGTCACCGGCAGAGCCGGTATGGCCTACGGCCACCCCCTCGCGGGCATGCCGCCGGGTCAAGGTGCGGCCCGCACCCCCGCGTACGCGGGCGCCGAGGCC
>NZ_QXDL01000237.1:0-5485 GCF_003574345.1 Calidithermus terrae | reverse complement strand
CCGCCAGGGTCTCGCCCCGGCCCCCTTCCCTCCGCTCAGCCCATCCTCAGCGTGCGCGACCTCAAGGTACATTTCCGCGCCCGCAGCGGCTTCTTCGGCTCCACCGTGGTGCGGGCGCTCGACGGGGTGAGCCTCGAGCTCGCCCGGGGCGAGACCCTGGCGGTGGTGGGCGAGTCGGGGAGCGGCAAGACCACACTGGGCCGGGCCACGCTGCGGCTGCTCCGCCCGGCCTCGGGGCAGGTCCTCTTCGACGGCCAGGACATCGCGCGGCTGCCCGAGAAGGGCCTCAAGGCCTTCCGCCGCCGCGCACAGGCCATCTTCCAGGACCCCTACGCCGCGCTCAGCCCCTACATGAGCGTGCGGCAGATCGTGGAGGAGCCCCTGCTGGTGCACGGGGGCTTGGGCCCGCACGAGCGCGAGGCGAAGGTGCTCGAGGCCCTCGCCCAGGTGCGCCTCTCCCCCGCCGCCGAGTTCGCCGCCAAGTTCCCCCACCAGCTCTCCGGCGGGCAGCGGCAGCGGGTGGGCATCGCCCGCACCCTGGTGCTCTCGCCCGAGTACGTCGTCGCCGACGAGCCGGTCTCGATGATCGACGCCTCCTCCCGCGCCGAGATCCTCTACCTGCTCAAGGAGATCCAGCGGGCGCGGGGCCTGAGCTTCCTCTACATCACCCACGACCTCGCCTCCAGCCGCCACTTCGCCGACCGCATCGCGGTGCTGTACCTGGGCCGGGTGGTGGAGGTGGCCCCGGCGGTGGCGCTGATCGACCGGCCCCACCACCCCTACACCAGGGCGCTGCTCGAGGCCGTCCCCGAGCCCGACCCCGCCAACCGGCTCGAGCGCCGCGCGGTGGTGCAGGGCGAGCCGCCCAACCCGGCCCGCGTGCCCCCCGGCTGCGCCTTCCACCCGCGCTGCCCGGTGGCTATCCGGGGGGAGTGCGAGCGGGTGGAGCCCGAGCTGCTGGAGGTCGCCCCCGGGCATTGGGTGGCGTGTCATCTTTTCCCCGCCCCGGCGGCGGATAATGCGAGACAAGCGGAGTGAGGGGTGAAGCCATGAAGCGATTGCTGGTGCTGGTAGCGCTGTTGGCCGCGGCCTTCGGGCTGGGGCAGAACCACAACTCGGGCGGGCAAGCGCAGGCCCAGTCCCCCGCCCAGGACCCCCCCTGCGGCGCCATCGACAACTCCGGGGTCGGCGCGGAGAACACCACCGGCTTCCCGCAGGCCCTGCAGAAGCCCGAGGACCGCGCCGACGTGCTCGACCTGCTGCTGGCGAAGATCTGGTTCTACTACCTCGACCCGGGCTTCGAGGGCAAGGACTGGGAGAAGGTGAGCGCCCAGTACAAGGCCCAGGCCCTGCAGGCCAGGAGCGAGCGGGCCTACTACGACGCCATGCGCGGCCTGGTGAACGAGCTCGACGGGGTCTTCCTCAGCGCCACGCAGCTCGAGGCGCAGTCCAAGCTCTCGCAGGCTCGAGCCGGGCTCGGCGGCATCGGCACCCTGATCTCCTCCACCGACCCCCGCGACGGGCTCACGGTGCGCTGGGTGCTGCCCAACAGCCCCGCCGCCCGCGCGGGGATCAAGGCCCGCGACCGCATCCTGGCCGTCAACGGCCGCGACTGCCCCTCCACCGACCGCATCCGCGGCCCCGAGGGCAGCACCCTCACCCTCAGCGTCAAGTCGCCGGGCCAGCCCCCGCGCGACGTGACCGTGCAGCGGGCGCGGGTCAACTACCCCGAGACCATCCTCGAGGCCCGCCGCCTCGAGGCCAACCCGCAAGTGGGCTACCTCTGGGTGAGCGAGCTCGGCGAGGAGCAGATGCCGGCTGCCCTCGAGAAAGCCCTCACCGAGCTCACCTCGGGCCCCCCCCTCAAGGGCCTTGTCCTCGACCTGCGGGGCACCGGCGGCTCGGGGATGCGCACCATGCGCTACCTGCTGGGCCACTTCATCAGCGGGGTCAAGTACGGCTTCGAGGGCCCCGAGTTCTACGAGCGGCGCAACATCCCCGCCCGCAAGCCCGACCTGAGCCAGATCCCCTTGGTGGTGCTCGTAGACCGCGGCACGACCGGCTCGGCCAACATGAGCGCCGCCATCCTGCAGACGCGCCCCAACACCACGCTCGTGGGCGAGAAGACCGGCGGCGGCAACCGCTACTACCAGGGCCACGAATTGCCCGACGGCTCGGTGTTCTTCATCGCCCAGGGGCGCTTCGTGCTGCCCGGGGAGAAGCCGATGGAGAGTGAGCAGGTGACGCCGAGCGTGCTCATCAGCCAGGACTGGCTCGAGTTCGCCGAGGCCGATGACCCGTACATCAAGGCGGCGTTGGAGCAGATCAGGTAGGGTCAATGGCTGATGGCTGATGGCCGGCATTTTGGGCTGTGCCCGGTTCACTCGAGCCAGCCGTGCTCGAGCAGCTCCCGGGTCTCCTCCACCGCCACCTGCCCCAGCGCGAGCATTTCCTCGTCGGGGCGCTGGTAAAGCCCGGCGAAGTTGCCGTCGCCCAGCTCCTGGCGGGTGCGCTCGGGGCCCATCAGGCGCAGGCGGGCGAGGTCTGCGGGGGCTTTGGGCCCGGCAGACGGGTCCAGGGGAAGTTCTCCATCCAGCTCGCGTGGGAGGCCACCGGGTCGGTGGCCTGCACCTTGGCCCACACCTTGGGGGCTTGCCACCAGTCGTGGAACCTGACCTGGGCCTGCGGGTTGTCGGCCAGCCACTCGCGCACCAGGCCCAGGGCCGGGGTGTTGCCGCCGTGCCCGTTGACGAGGAGGAAGCGGCGGAAGCCCTGCCGCAGCAGCGAGTCGAGCACGTCGCGCAGCAGCGCCACGTAGGTCTGCACCCGCAGCGAGACGCCGCCGGGGTAGGCCAGGAAGGAGGGGGTCATGCCGAAGTTGAGCGGCGGCAGCACCGGGACGCCCAGCGGCTCGGCGGCCTCGAGCTGCATCCAGTTGAGGTCGTACAGGCGCATAGGCCCATGCTACCTAGCGATAAACCCAGAAGTAAGCCAGCAGCAGCGTGGAGAGCGTGACGGGCAGGCCGAAGCGGAGGTGCTCGAGGAAGCTCAGCCGGTAGCCCTCGCGCCGGGCGGCCTCGGCCACGATCAGGTTGGCGACCGAGCCCAGCAGGGTCAGGTTCCCGGCCAGGGTCGAGGCGGCGGCCAGCAGCAGCCAGCCCTGGGTGTCGCCCTGAGGGATCAGGGGGTGCAGCAGCAGCACGGCGGGCACGTTGGAGATGAGGTTGGAGAGCCCCGCCGTGACCCACAGCAAGCCCCAGGGCGCGGCGGCCAGGGGTTGCAGGGGCTCGAGCAGCCCCAGCAGCTTCACCGCCTCCGTGACCATGAACAGCCCCGCAAACAGCACCAGCAGCTCCCAGTCCACCCGCAGGAAGAAGCGCTCCGAGCGCAGCCGGCGGCTCCACAGCAGGACCCCCGCGGCCACCAGCGCGGCCTGGGCCAGCGGGTAATCGAGCAAGAAGGCCACCAGCAGCGCCAGCGTCACCCAGGCGCCCTTGAACAGCAGGCCCCGGTTCAGGCGGAAGCGCATCTCGGGCAGGGGCGGCAGAGCCCGGGTGGAGCGCACCGCGGGGTAGAGGGCGTAGAGCAGCCCCACCTGGAGCAGCAGGCCCGCCAGGGCCACCGGGGTGAGGGCGGCGGCGAAGTCGAGGAAGGAGATCCCGGAGAAGGAACCCACCAGGATGTTCTGCGGGTTGCCCGTGAGGGTGGCGACCGAGCCCAGGTTGGTAGCCCCGGCCAGCGCCAGCAGGTAGGGCACGGGGGGCAGGCGCAGTTGCCGGGTCATCTCGAGCACCAGCGGCGTGAACAGGATGGCGATGGTGTCGTTGAGGAACAGCGCCGAGAGCACCCCGGTGGCAAAGGTCAGCCACACCAGCAGGCCCAGCGGCGTGCGGGCTAAGTGCACCAGCCGGTTGAGCACGAGCTGGAAAAAGCCCGCGTAGCCCAGGTGGGCGTTGAGCACCATCACCCCGAACAAAAAGGCCAGCGTGTTGGGGTCGAGGGCTCCCCAAGCACGCTCGAGGTCGAGCACCCCCACCACGATCAGCAGCGCCGCCCCCGTGAGCGCGATGGCCGCCCGGTTCATGCGGTAGCCGGGCAGATACCCCAACCCCAGCCCCAGATAGGTCAGGAAGAGCGTGATATAGGCCAGCCCGAGCAACACAGCGTCCATACGGCTGTGAGAAAGCATGGGGCAGCCCTCGAGGGCAAGTCAAGAGCGGGGGTTTTGGGTGCCGGGAGGCTCGTGGTAACCCCTCCCCGCCAGCGTCGAGGGCCCGGGGCGTTTTGCGTTTTGCGTTCGGCGTTTTGCGTTTTGCGTCTTGCGTACGACGTACGACGTACGACCGGCGTTCCGCGTTCCGCGTTCAGCTACCGGCTATCCACCCCATACCCCAGCCTCTCCTCGAGCCCCACCCTCACCCGCGGCCAGTCGTCGTCGGTGATGGAGTAGACCACCGAGTCGCGGATGAAGCCGTCGGGCGTGATCGCCGCCTTGCGCAGCACGCCCTCGCGCACCGCGCCGAGTTTCTCCATGGCGCGCTGGGAGCGCTCGTTGCGCACGTCCACGGTGAACTGCACGCGCACCGCGCCCAGGTCCTCGAAGGCGTGGCGCAGCATGAGGTACTTGCTCTCGGGGTTGACGAAGGTGCCGTGGTAGGGCTTGACGATGAAGGTGCCGATCTCGAGCTTGCGGTGCGCGGGGGTGATGCCCACGTAGGAGATGCGGCCGGCGAAGTCCTCGCCGACGCGGATAGCCCAGTTCATGCGGCCCGGCTCGGCGTTGAGGTACTCGATGTACTCGGCGTAGCCCGCCGCGTCGCCCCCCTGCGGGGCCCCGCGCGACATGTAGGCGAAGAGCTCGGGCTCGTGGTGGCGGGCCCACAGCGGGGCGTGGTCGGCGGTGAGGGGCTCGAGGCGGAGGTGGCGGCCTTGGAGCACGACGGGCTTGACCCACATACGCCCCTCAAGCTACCACCCGGCCCCGCCTGCATGAAGGTGAGCTAAACCCCCGCCCCGCCAAATCACCCCGGCGCGCCTGGGGATGCCCTAGACTTAGGGCAAATGATCCGAATCGGCATCCTGGCAGTGACCGATCGGGGCGCCATGAACGGGCGCCTCGAGCAGGTGCGCGGCGTGATGGACGAACTGCTCAACCAGGCCCCCTACTCGGTGGCCGCCTTCGAACTCGTCCCCGACGAGCCCGCCCAGATCAAGCGGATCCTGCGCCTGTGGGCCGACCGCGACCGCCTCGAGGTCGTCTTCACCACCGGCAGCATCCGCCTCACCCCCCGCGACCACACCCCCGAAGCCACCCGCGAGCTGCTGGAGAAAGAAGCCCCCGGCCTCGCCGAGCTGATCCGCCGCGAGTGCTTCAAACACAACCCTACCGCCGCCCTCTCCCGCGGCGTCGCCGGCCTGCGCGGCCAGAGCCTCATCGTCAACCTCCCCGGCGGCCCCGAAGGTGTCCGCCAAGCCCTCACCGCCC
>NZ_QXDL01000236.1:0-5515 GCF_003574345.1 Calidithermus terrae | reverse complement strand
GGGGGTGCGGCGGGGGAGCGGGGCCGGGCTCGAGTACACCACGCTGGGGGCTTCCTTCCTGGCGGGGCAGCTCGAGAAGGTGCTGGCGCTCTACGCCGACGTGCTCACGCGGCCCGCACTGCCCGACGACGCGCTCGAGGCCGTGCGGCAGGTGGCGCTGCAGGAGCTGGCCTCGCTGGAGGACCAGCCGCCCAAGAAGATGTTCACCGCCCTGCGGCGGGCGGTTTTCTCGAGCCCGCACGGGCGCAACCCCAGCGGCACGCTCGAGGGGCTCCAGGCGGCCACGCCCGAGGCCCTGCGGGCCGACTTCCGGCGGCGCTACGGCGCGAGGGGCTGCGTGCTGGCGCTGGCCGGGGGGGTGACGCTCGAGCAGGCCCACGCGGCGGTGGAGGCCACGCTGGGGGCCTGGGACGGCGAGGAGCCGGCGGTGCCCGGGCCCGCGGTGAGCCGGCCCCACGCGCTGCGGCTGGAGCAGCCGAGCGCGCAGGTGCAGATCGGGCTGGTCTACCCCGACGTGAGCATCGGGCACCCGGAGTTCTACACCGCGCGCCTGGCGGCGCAGGTGCTCTCCGGCGGCATGGGGGCGCGGCTGTTCGCCGAGGTGCGCGAGAAGCGCGGGCTGGTCTACTCGGTCTACGCCTCGCCCAACGGGGTCAAGGGCTACAGCTACCTCAGCGCCTACGCCGGGACCACCCCCGAGCGCGCGCCACAGACCCTGGAGGTCATGCAGCAGGTGATCGAGCAGCTCGCCGAGGGCGTGAGCGCGGAGGAGCTCGAGCGGGCGAAGGTGGGCCTGCGCACCGCGCTGGTGATGCAGGAGGAGTCGGCGCGCGCGCGGGTGGCGAGCATGGCCCGCGACCTCTACATGATCGCGCGGGTGCGGCCGCTGGAGGAGATCGAGGCCGAGATCGCGGCCGTGGACCTCGAGCGCCTCAACCGCTACGTGGCCGCCAACCCCTACCGCGACCCCTGGACCGCCGTCTTAGGCCCCGTAGACCAGACCGTGGTGTCGCTATGAACCCGACGCACCTGCAGACCGCCCGCATGGACACCGGCATGGAGTTCAAGGAGGCCCGGCTCGACAACGGCCTCACCGTCATCGCCGAGGTCAACCCGGCCGCGCGGAGCGTGGCGATGGGTTACTTCGTCAAGACCGGCAGCCGCGACGAGCGCCCCGAGGAGTCGGGGGTGTCGCACTTCCTCGAGCACATGCTCTTCAAGGGCACGCCCACGCGCGACGCGCTGGAGATCAACCTCGAGTTCGACCACCTGGGCGCGCAGAACAACGCCTTCACCAGCGAGGAGAACACCGTCTACCACGGCGCGGTGCTGCCCGAGTTCGGGCCGCGCCTGCTCGAGCTGCTCACCGACATGATGCGCCCGGCGCTGCGGCAGGAGGACTTCGACACCGAGAAGCAGGTGATCCTCGAGGAGATCGCCCTCTACGCCGACCGCCCGCAGTTCATGGCCTACGACTGGGCCCGCGAGCGCTACTTCCGCGGCCACGGCTTAGGCAACAGCGTGCTGGGCACGGTCGAAAGCATCGAGGCCCTGACCCGCGAGCAGATGGCCGACTACCACGCCCGCCGCTACTCGCCGTCGAACATGGTGCTGGCCCTGGCGGGCAAGCTCGACTGGGAGGCCACGCTCGAGCAGGTCCGCGAGATTACCCGCGGGTGGCGCCCCGCGGCCGTGCAGCGGGAGTACGCCCCCTTCGAGCCCCGCCCCGGCGAGTTCCGCCAGCCCTACGCCCAGGCCACCCAGAGCTACCTCTGGCATTTCGCCCCGGGCTTCGCCGCCCAGGACGAGCGCCGCTACGCCGCCGGCGTGCTCGCCAACGTGCTGGGCGCCGACGGCAACAGCCGCCTGCACTGGGCCCTGGTGGACAGCGGCCTGGTGGAGTCGGCCAGCGCCGGCCACGAGGACAACGACGGCGCCGGGCTGTTCTACGCCTTCGCCCAGACCGACCCCGCCAACGAGCAAGCGGTCGCCGAGGTTGTGCGCCGCGAGATGGAGCGCCTCGAGCGCGAGGGCGTGCAGGCCGACGAGGTCGAGCGCGCCAAGAACAAGATCGCCACCGGCATCGTCTTCGCCGGCGAGACCCCCATGAACCGCCTGTTCAACCTGGGCCTCTCCTACGTCTACACCGGCCGCTACGAGACCTTAGGCGAGATGGCCCGCAAGTACGAAGCCCTCACCGTCGCCGACGTGAACGCGCTGCTCGAGGCCAAGCCGTTCTCGCGGGGGTTCTTGTACCGGCTGGTGCCTGAGAATGGCGATGGTCGATAGCTGATAGCCAAACGCAAAACGCAAGACGCAAGACGCCTTTTCTTTACCCCCCTTAGCAAGGGGGGTTAGGGGGGATATACCCTCCCCGCGCGCGGGGAGGGCCGGGGAGGGGTAAACCACGAGCCACAAACTGACGGCTGATGGCTTACCGCTGTCTATCATGAGCTACAAGCCACATGCCACATGCCATACCGCCCCTTTAGCCACCCATCACCCGCCGTCCGCACGCTTGAGCTAGGCTCGAGGGGTGAAACTCGTGCGTTTGATGGCACCCTTGGTGGTGCTGTTTTCTATGGCGTCGGCGCAGAGCGCGCTGGAGCTCGAGGTGCTGGCGCAGACCAACCAGATGCGGCTGGCGCGGGGGCTGGGGGCTTTGCTGTGGGACGACCTGGCCTATGAGGCGGCGCTGGGGCACGCGCAGGACATGCTGGCGCGGGGGTACTTCGCCCACGTCACGCCGGAGGGGCGCACGCCGGGGCAGCGCATGGCCGCGGCCGGGGTCATCGAGGTGACGGTGGGCGAGAACCTGGCCTACTACGAGGGCTTCAAGGACGAGGGCTTGCCCAAGAAGGCCGTGGAGGACTGGATGAACAGCCCCGGCCACCGCGCCAACCTGCTCAAGCCCGACTTCACCCACCTGGGCGTGGCCTTCGTGCGCCAGGGGCGCAAGGTGATGCTGGTGCAGAACTTCCTGAGCCGGCCCTTCAGCCCCGTGCTCGGCCGCGCCCCGGCCCAGGCCCAGCGCACCCTGCTGCGGCTGAGCGGGCAGGCCCCGGGGCCGCTGGGCGTTTTCCTCGACCGGCAGCTTTTCGCCCAGGTGGGGCCCAAGCTGGACCTGAGCCTCGAGCTCCCCCCGGGCGCGAGGCTGGAGTACGGCTTGAAGGAGGGCCAGAGCTGGTTCCTAGCCCCCGAGGGACAAGGCGGCGGCTGGCAAGCCCGCCTCGAGACCGCCCCCACCCCCGGCGTGGCCCTGCGGCTGAGCTTTCCAAGCGGGCAGTACGCGATGGCGGTGGGGGCCGAACCCCGCTTCTGGCGCAGCGTGACGGGGCCGCAGACGCTCGAGGTGACCCTGCCGGGGACCCTGCAGCTTTTGTGGCTGGGCCGGATGCAGGGCCAGAGCATCGACTACACGCACCGGATTCCCCTGCGTTGAGGGGCACGGACCGGGGGGGGCGGGCAGGAGCCCCCCCCGGATCATTTACGCGTCTTGAAACAGGCCTCAGTGCCCAATCAGTTCGTTCACAGCGCCGCATAAGCGCGCTTACCCAAACTCCAGCACGTAGAGGACGGCATTCGGGAAACCGAGCCCTACTCGCGCGAAGGAGTAGCTTATGACGAAGCATTGGAAAAAACTGATTCTGGCTGGGACGGCCGCGCTCGGCCTCTCGAGCGCCGCCCTGGCCGACGGCCTCTCGGTGACGGTGGACGCCCCGCTGGTGCCGGGCTTCAGCATCGCCAGCAGCTTCAACTACAACGTCGAGACCACCACCGGCTTCGTGGTGGGGGGTAGCCTCATGCCCGGCTACGGCGGCGGGCAGTTCGTGCTGGTGGGGCGGCTGGGGGCGAAGTACGCCCAGGACCTCATCAGCGACTTCAACACCGAGCTCGAGGGCTACGTGGGCCTGGGGACTTTCGTCTACGTCCTGCCCTCCCCCGTCGGCTTCAGCCTCGACGCCTCGGCGGGCCTGAAGTTCAAGCACACCTTCTCGGGCAACAGCAAGCTCTACGCCGACCTCGACCTCGTGGGCATCTACTTCCCCCAGACGGGCACCTTCGTGCCCTTCGTCGGCGGCGACCTCGGCCTCAAGCTCGACCTCGTGCCCAACACCGACATCTACGTGCAGGGCGCGCTGGGCTCCTACGTGGGCGCCTCCCCGCTGGGCTACGACGTGCGCGGGGCGGTCTACTTCGCCTTCACCCCCCAGGCCAAGCTGGGCGTGAGCATGGGCTACGGCAACATGAACTACGCCATCAACGGCCAGCCCGCCCTCACCGGCATCGGCCCCGACGCCGGCTTCTCGGTGCGCCTGGGCTTCCAGTTCGTCGAAGAGCCCAACACCATCGGCACCCCGGGCAGCCACATGCCTTGAGAGCGGCAGCCGGCAGGGCAAAGCCACCCCGCGGGGTGGCTTTCGCCCGTGGCAGGTTCAGCTCGCGGGGTCGGGCTCCTCCTCCCAGAGGCGGCGCTCGACCTCGGCCTTCTGCTTGTGCAGCCTGAGGATCTGCTCGTTGCCGCGCACGCCCTTGGCCTCGATGGCCTGGGCGGTGGCGGTCTCGAGGTAGCTCAGGCGCAGCAGCTCGGCGGCCGACATGCCGTCGCGGGTGTTCTTCACCCTGCGCTTGCGGCGGAACTCGCCGGAGTCCATCTGCAGCACGCTGCGGTTGGACAGCGAGCTCACCTCGCGGTAGATGCTGCCCTCCCCGCCGTGACGCGCCACCGTGGACATGAAGCGCTTGCGCGCCTCCACGCTCTCCAGCCGCGCCGACAGCCAGCGGCGGTGCTCGGGCGAGGGGCTGCGCTCGGCGACCTCGGCGGCGAGCTGGATGTCGCCCTCGAGGTAGCGGCGCAGCAGGTCGCGGGCCTTGCCCCGCCAGCGGCGGGCCTCGGGGGTCTCGAGCGCGAAGCTGAGGGTCACGAAGTCGCCGTAGCCCAGCACGGGCTCGCGACCCTTGCCGAAGTTGTGCAGCCGCGGCTCGAGGCCGTGCTGCTCGACGATTTCCTGCAGGCGTTCGGGGCTGCCCTCCAGGCCCAGCGCCGCCAGCGCGTCGTAGGCGCTGATCTGCCCGTCGGGGGTGCTGCGAACCTGGGTCTTGCCCAGCCGAACGCTCTGGGGGGTTCGGGTCATCGCGTTGTTCACAACTAAAAGTATACCCGGTGTTATGTTTATAGCATATCACCTGGCTCTCAATTCGGGGCCGACCTCAGCCCAGGGTCAGCCCGGGGTTCTAGGGTAGGGGCATGCTCAAGCGCGCGGGGCGGTGGCTCAAGCGCCTGTTGGCCGCCTTCGCCGACCGCGAGGTCCCCACGCGGTCGGTGGCGCTGGGCTACTACGCCTTCTTCAGCCTCTTCCCCCTGATCTTCCTGGCGACGGCCGCGCTGGGCTTCCTGCTGCGGCAGCAGTTGCCGCTGGCCCAGGAGCTCGAGGCCACCCTCACCCGCAGCCTCTCGGGGCTGTTCGTGGGGGCGGGGGAGCTGGTGGAGGGGGTGCTCGAGGCCGTACGCGAG
>NZ_QXDL01000235.1:0-5535 GCF_003574345.1 Calidithermus terrae | reverse complement strand
GGCGGCTCCCCGGGGGCTTCGGCACGCTGGTGGGGCTGCTGGGCTTGCAGGTGGGGCTGGGGGTGGCGGGGACGCTGCTCGCCACCCTGCAAAACGCCGCCCGCGACCTGCTGGGCGACACCCTGCAAAACCGCATCCACCGGCGCATCCTCGAGAAGGCCGCCGGGCTCGAGCTCGCCCACTTCGAGAACCCCAAGACCTACGACGCGCTCCTGGGCGCCACCTACGAGGTGGGCAGCCGCCCGCTGGGGGTCTTCACCCAGCTCGTCGCGCTGGCCCAGGCCGTGCTCACGCTCTCCTCCATCGGCTTCCTGATGAGCCGCCTGGGCTGGGCGGTGATGCCCTTAGTCCTGCTCGCCAGCCTGCCCGGCGTGCTGGTCGCCAGCCGCTTCGGCTTCGAGAACTACCGCATGATCCGCCGCCGCGCCCCCGAGGCCCGCATGCAGAACTACCTGGCCCAGGTGCTCGTGGACGACGACTACGTGAAGGAGGTGCGCATCTTCGGCTTCGAGGGCTACGTGCTGGGGCGCTGGCAGGAGGTCTACCGCAAGTTCCGCGCGCAGTTGGTGCCCCTCGTCTACCAGCGCGGGGCCTGGGGCTTCGCTGCCTCGCTGGCCTCGGCCATCCTGATCGCGCTGGCGACCTTGCAGGTGCTGGCGCGGGCCGCCGCCGGGCGCATCAGCGTGGGCGACTTCGCCCTCTTCGCCCAGGGCATCGTGCAGGTGCAGGGCACCTTCAGCAGCCTGCTGGGCGGGCTGTCGGGGATCTACCAGAACCTCCTGTACATGCGCAACCTCTTCGAGTTCCTCGAGCTCCCCGCCCGCAACCTCGACACGGGCGAGGAGTGGAAGGGCCCGATCCACAGTGTCGAGTTCCAGGACGTGAGCTTCCGCTACCCGCTCACCGAGCGCGAGGTGCTCAAGGGGGTGTCCTTCCGGCTCGAGCGCGGGCAGTCCATGGCGCTCGTGGGCGAGAACGGCGCGGGCAAGACCACCGTGGTCAAGCTGCTGACCCGGCTCTACGAGCCCAGCGCGGGGCGCATCCTGCTCAACGGGCAAGACGCCCGGCGCTACAGCCCGCGCAGCGTGCAGAAACAGATCAGCAGCATCTTCCAGGACTACGCCCGCTACGCCCTCACCGCCCGGGAGAACGTGGCGCTGAGCCGCATCGAGGAGCAGGCGAACCGGGCGGGGCTCGAGCAGGCCAGCCGCAAGGGCGGCGCCGACGAGGTGATCGCCGCGTTGCCCGAGGGCTACGACACCCAGCTCGGGCGGCAGTTCAACCGGGGCTTGCAGCTATCGGGCGGGCAGTGGCAGCGCCTGGCGCTGAGCCGCCTCTACTTCCGCGGCTCGAGCGTGCTGGTCTTCGACGAGCCCACCGCCGCCCTCGACGCCGCCGCCGAGTTCGAGGTGATCGAGGCCCTGCGCCAGCAGGCCAAAGACCGCATCACCCTCATCATCTCGCACCGCTTCTCCACCGTGCGCTTGGCCGACGTGATCGTGGTGCTCGAGGACGGCCGGGTCAGCGAGCAGGGCTCGCACGAGGAGCTGCTGCGGCAGGGCGGGACCTACGCCACGCTGTTCCGCCTGCAGGCGCGGGGGTATCAGGAGCAGGCCGAGGGCCAGGGAAAGTTGTAAGCGGTAAGCCATCAGCCATCAGCCTTCAGCCGTACGAGCCTCCCACTCCCTACCCCCTACTTCCCGCCCGAAGCACCTCGAGAAAACCGCCGAACGCCCCGTTGACCCGCTCCCACTCCCCGGTGATCAGCCCGTCGAGCAGCAGGCCCGCCAGGGTCCCCACGACCAGGCTGGCCTGGGCGGGGGTCGAACCGGGTAAGCCCTGGAGCACGAAGCCGATCCAGCCGTGGATGGCGCGGCGGGCGAAGCCCTGGTACTCGAGCTGCCCCTGCAGAGCCCCCACCTCGACCTCGTAGAGCAGGCGGGCGAAGGGGGCGAGCCGGGGGGAGCTGAACCAGCGCCAGAAGGCCTCGAGCGCCGCAAAGGGGTCGCCGGCCCCGCCGCCGAGCTCCCCCAACAGCGCCCGCTGCCGGGCCTGGGCCGCCTCGAGGACCTCGGTGAGGAGCTTTTCCTTGCTCCCGAAGTGGTAGATCAGCATGCGGGCGTTGGTGCCCAGGGCCTGGGCCAGAGGGCGCAGGCTCAGGCCCTGCAGGCCGTGCTCGAGCACGTAGTCCACCGCCTTCTCCAGCAGCTCGGCGCGCTTGTGGGGCTCGGGCCGACGACCCATGCCCAACAGCGTAACATCGGTTACACGTAACGATCGTTACACATACGGGGCAAGAAACGAGCCCCACCTCGAGCGGGCGGGGCTTGGGTCTTCAGGAACGCGAGGGGCCGCGCTTGAGCGCGTCGCGGTAGTGGCGCAGGGTCAGGGCCCAGGCGGCGAGGTTCATGACCCCGGCGATCACCAGCCCCTGCTCGAAGGGCGCGTGGAACAGGCCCAGCACCTGGGTCAGCAGGTGGAACGCCGGCAGGAACAGCAGGCTCGCCAGCGCCAGGCCGGTGGGCATCTCCAGGCGGGCCTCGAGCGAGCCTCTGGGGGCTTTGGCGAAGCTGAGGCGGGGGTTCAACAGCCACAGCATCAGGCCGTTCGACAGGGTCACGAACAGGGCGAACAGGGTCAAGGGGGTGATCTCCACAAACGCTTCTCCGAAGACCAATCCTAGCCCATACGGCGCCAAACACAAAGGCGAAAGCGCCCAAAGGCCCGCCGATTAAGCGGGCCTCAAGACGCGCGGCGCGTAGCTCAGTCGAAGATGTCGAAAAGCTGCTCCAGCTTGCTCTTCTTGCGCTTGCGCCTGTCGTCGTAGCCGGGGTCGGTGTCGTGGGTGCGGCGGTAGTCGGGGTTTTGGGCGTAGCGGGGGTCGTGCTGGCGGTAGCCCTCGAGCTCGGCCTCGTACTCCCGCTCGTACTGGCGCACCTGGCCCAGCAGGCGCTCCATCTCGCCGGGGTCGAGCCAGACCCCGCGGCACTTGGGGCACACGTCGATGTGGACGCCGTTGCGCACGACCTCGTTCATCCCCGATTCGCACCCCGGGGCAGGGCAGGTGAGTAAAGGCATGCTGTACCTCCCGGACCTATACTGCACCAAAGGGCGCGGCGCGGACCAGGGGCCGCCCACTGGTTTGCCCGGCCGTTTTAGGCTACCTTGGTAAATAAAGTTTTGCCGTGCAGCACTCAGGATTTTCACATCCTGGGTCGCGCAGGCATCGAGGGGACTAATGTCCCAAGCCTCCGGTTTATGGTTTCATAAGCAATGCTGGACCCCTGCGGTTACCGTCGCGTTACCGACCCGCGCTTACCCTGACCCTCGAGTCCGTTCAGTGATGAGCCCAACCCCCCGTTCCCCGTCCGATCGCCCGCGCCTGCTGTGCGTGGGGATTAATCACGCCTCGGCGCGGCTGGAGGTGCGCGAGCGCTACGCGCTGTCCAAGCCCGCCCAGGCCCGCGTCCTGCTGCGGGCCAAGCAAAACCCGCCCGCCGGGCTGCACGAAGTGGCCGTGCTCTCGACCTGCAACCGCACCGAACTGTACGGCGTGGGCGAGGAGGGCATCGGCGTGAACACCCTGCTCGGCCTGCTCGAGCACGTGCGGGTGAGCGAGGGCGATTTCGGGCACCACGGCTACGTGAAGGAGGGGGCCGCCGCCCAGGAGCACCTGCTGCGCGTGGCCGCCGGCCTCGACTCGCAGGTTTTGGGCGAGAGCGAGATCTTGGGGCAGGTGCGGGAGATGCTCGAGCTCGCCCAGGAGGTCGGCAGCTTAGGGCCGGTGCTCTCCAAGCTGCTGCAGCAGGCGCTGCACGCCGGAAAGCGGGTGCGCCGCGAGACCGGGCTGGGCGACGGCATCCTCTCCCACAGCAGCCTCGTCGCCCGCATGCTCAACCACGAGGCCGCCGCGTTGCCTGCGCCCAGCGTGCTGATCGTGGGGGCGGGCAGCATGGCCCGCTCGGCGCTGCTGGGCCTGGAGCGCGGGCGCTTCGGGCGGGTCTGGGTCGCCAACCGCACCCTGGGGCGTGCCCGCGAGCTGGCCGAGCAGGCCGGCGCCGAGGCGGTGGGGCTCGAGGCGATGGGCCGGGTGCTGCGCGAAGCCGACTTCGTGATCTCGGCGGTGAACGTGGAGCACCCCCTGCTCAGGCCCGAGCACCTGGGCGGCGCCCGCCAGCCGGTGGCCCTCTTCGACCTCTCCCTGCCCCGCAGCATCGCCCCCTCGGTGGCCGAGCTGGGCGTGCGGCTGCACACCCTCGACGACCTCGAGGCCATCCTCGCCGTCCACCGCGCCGAGCGCGAGGCCGCCGTGCCCCAGGCCGAGCAGATCGTGGCCGAGGAGCTGCGCGCCTTCGGGGGCTGGCTCGAGGCCCGCGCGGCGGTGCCCACCGTCAAGGCCCTGCGGCGGCGCTTCGAGGCCCTGCGGCAGGCCGAGCTCGAGGCCCTCTCCCCCGCCGAGCGGGCCGTGGCCGAGCGCGTGACCCACCGCCTGCTGCAGAAGCTGCTGCACCTCCCCCTGACCCGCCTGCGCGAGCTGGCCGAGCGGGGGGAGGCCGAGCCCTACCGCCGCGCCCTGCACGCCCTCTTCGAGCTGGAGCAAGAATGAAGCTCGTCATCGGCACCCGCGGCAGCCGGCTGGCCCTGTGGCAGTCGGAGCACGTCGCCCGGCGGCTGCGCGAGCTGCACCCCGGCCTCGAGGTCGAGCTGCTCACCCTGAGCACCCGCGGCGACCGCGAGCTGGAGAAGGCCCTGCCCGAGATCGGGGGCAAGGGGCTCTTCACCGCCGAGCTCGAGGCGGCGCTCGAGCGGGGCGAGGCCGACCTGGCCGTACACAGCCTCAAGGACCTCCCCACCGAGCCCGACCCCCGCTTCACGCTGGGGGCGGTGCCCGAGCGGGCCTCGCCGCTCGAGGCCCTCATCAGCCGCGGCGGGGCCCGCCTGGCCGAGCTGCCGCGTGGCGCCACGGTGGGCACCAGCAGCCCGCGCCGCGCGGCCCAGTTGCGGGCGGCCCGCCCGGATTTGCGCATCGAGAGCCTGCGCGGCAACGTGCCCACCCGCATCCAGAAGGCCCTCGACCCCACCGGCCCCTACGACGCCGTCCTGCTGGCGCTGGCCGGGCTCGAGCGCCTGGGCCTGCAGGGCCAGGTCAGCGAGGTCCTGCCGCCCGAGGTGGTGCTCCCCGCGCCCGCGCAGGGGGCCCTGGCGGTGCAGGCCCGCGCCGGGGATGAGGCAGTGCTCGAGCGGCTGCGCCCCCTCGACCACCCGCCCACCCGCCGCGCGGTGGAGGCCGAGCGCGCCTTCCTGCGCGCGCTGGGCTCGGGCTGCAGCCTGCCGGTGGGGGCGCTGGCCGTGGAGGAGAACGGCCTGCTGCGCCTGCGGGGGCGGGTGCTGCGGCCCGACGGCAGCCAAAGCCTCACCCACGCCCTCGAGGGCGGCGACCCCGAGCAACTCGGCGCCGCGCTGGCCGAGGCCCTGCTGGCCCGGGGGGCGGCCCGCCTGCTGGAGGGCGCGTGGGCCTGAGGGGCAAGCGGGTGG
>NZ_QXDL01000234.1:0-5543 GCF_003574345.1 Calidithermus terrae | reverse complement strand
GTGCGGGTGGGCAGCCAGGGGGTGCTGCCCGGGGCCGGGGGCCAGGTGCGGGCGAAGTCGTTGAGCAGGCCGCCGCCCCTGCGGGCCTGGGGCTGCTGCAGGGGCAACTGCCAGCGGCGGGGGTTGTCGAGGTCGCGCTGGAAGCCGCGGTTGAAGCCGCCGGTGAGCATCAGGCTGTCCCAGTCGGCGGCGATGTAGAGCATGGGGTTGAAGAAGCGCTGGTGGGAGCGGTCGCGGATCTCGAGGTGCAGGTGCGGCGCGGCGGTGCAGCTGAACTGCGAGTCGCCCGAGACCCCGATCACCTGCCCGCGCCTGACCCGCGCGCCCACCTTCAGCGGCGAGCGCTTCTGCAGGTGGCCGTAAAGGCTCGCCAGCCCGTTGCCGTGGTCGATGACCACGTTGTGCGGCGGGGAGCCGTGGGGCCCGTCCACCTCGCTCACCACCCCGTCGCCGATGGCGACGACCGGGGTGCCGCAGGGGGCGGAGAAGTCGAGCCCGAAGTGGACGCCCTGCCCGGCCCCGTAGCCGTCGCGGCGCTGGCGGTAGGCCCCGGTGGTGTTGCCGTAGAGCTGGCCCAGCAGCCAGGTGTCGGGCCCGGGGGGGCTGGCGAAGGGCAGACCGAACTGGCGGGCCGGCGGCGCGATCCGGCTGTCGGGCAGGGGAGGGGCGTAGTGCGCGAGGGCGAAGGGGAACAGGCCCAATCCGAGGAGAATCCAGCGCCGGACCATGCCCCATGATGGGCCGCGCCTCGGTGAGGCTTATAGGACGTGCCCCACCATCGGGGCGGGCGCTACGCGAGCTGCACCTCGAGCGCGGCCTCGCAGGCTTGCTCGAGGCTCAGGGCCAGAGCCTCCTGGTAGAGCGCCTCGGCCTCCGGCCCCAGCCGCGACCGCGCCCGTTCGATGCTCTCCGCGAGGGCCCGCCGGCTCCCCGGGGGCAGGGGCACGGGGCGCTCGTCGCTCCAGCGCTGCACCGCCGCCGCGACCCGCAGCGCCGGGGCGGGAAGTTGCAGGGCCAGCAGGGTGTCGGCGCAGTCGGCCAGCACCTGCGCCAGCGGCACCACCTGCCCCATGCGGCGGAAGATCAGGAGGCTCTCCAGGCGCAGGGGCCAGGCCTCGCGGGGCTGCCCGAGCCTGACGAGCCGGTTGGCGACGTTGGTGAGGCCGGTGGCGATGCCCTGCTGGTCCTTGAGCCGCCGCTTGATCTCCAGGCTCTCGTAGAGCCAGCGCAGGGCCTCCTCGTCGTCGTCGGCCACGACCGCCAGGTTGCCCAGGGCGTAGGCTACGCCCTGCTCGTCGCCGATGGCGCGCTTGAGCTCGAGGCTTTGCAGGAAGTAGGCGCGGGCGGGCTCGTTGTGGTGCTGCAGGCCGTAGACGATGCCGATGTCGTTGAGGGTGGTGGCCTCGCCCCAGCGGTCGGGGATCTGCCGGGCCAGCCGCAGGGCCTCCTCGAAGGCCGGCAGGGCCTCCTCGAAGCGCCCCGCCTCGCGCAGCAGCAGGCCCTTGAGGTGGGAGGCGTCGGCCAGGGTCTGCGCGTCGCCCGAGGCGCGGCTGGCCTCGAGGCTCGCCTCGGCGAGCTCCATGCTCTGCTCCCAGTGGCCCAGGTCCTTCAGCAGCGCCGCCAGCGAGGCCTGGCCCTTGGCCCGCAGCCGCGGGGGGATCTCCGCGGGCGCCTCGAGGAAGGCCCGGTGCCAGCGGGCCGACTCGAGGTAGAAGCCGCGCACGTAGTAGAACCAGCGCAGGCCCGCCGCCATCTCCAGGCCCGCCTCGGCGCGGCCCAGCCGCTCGAGGGTGCCCAGCGCGGCGCGGAGGTTGTCGAGCTCGAGCTCGACCCGGTGGATCCAGCTCACCTGCTCGGGGCCGCGCAGCTCGGGCTCGGCCCGCCGCGCGAAGGCCCGGAAGTGCTCGGCGTGGGCCTGTAGGGCGTCCTCCCGCGCGGCTGGGGATAGCTTCTCGTAGGCGAACTGCCGCAGCAGCTCGTGCATCAGGTAGCGCCCGCCGTGGTGGGGGTCGCGCTGCACGAGCGAGAGGTTGACCAGCCCCAGCAGGCCCGAGACCGACGCCCCCGCCACCTGCGCCGCCCCCTCGCGGTCGAAGCCGCCCCGGAACACCGCGAGCCGGGCGAGCACCCGCTGCTCCTCGGGGTGCAGCAGCCGCCACGACGACTCGAACACCGCCCGCAGCGAGCGGTGGCGTTCGGGGCGGGCCTCGTCGCCCTCGGGCGAGCGCAGGGAGCCGAGGTTCTTCTCGATCTCCTCGGCGATCTCGCCCAGGCTGAGCACCTTGGCCCAGGCCGCCGCCAGCTCCAGCCCCAGCGGCAGGCCCTCCACCGCGCGGCAGACCCGGCGGGCGGCCTCGAGGTCGGCCGGCCCGAGCCGCAGGCCGGGGTTGACCCGCCGCAAAGCCTGCAGCAGCAGGCGCATGGCCGGGGAGTCGGCGTCGCCTTCGGGCAGCGCCAGCCCCTCCAGCGGCAGCACCCACTCCTCGGCCAGGCCCAGCCGCTCGCGCGAGGTCAGCAGCAGGGTGAGGCCGGGCACGGCCTGCAGCAGCGCGCGCAGGAACTCGCCGGCCTCGAGCAGTTGCTCGAAGTTGTCCAGCACCAGCAGCACCTCGCGGCCCTTGAGGTGCTCGAGGAGGCCCTGTTGGGGGTCGTGCAGGGTCTTGAGCCCGAATTCCTGCAGCAGGCGGCCGGGCACCTGCTCGGCCTGCTCCAGGCCGGCCAGGGCCACGAAGTAGGCGCCGTCGCGGTAGAGGTGGGCGACCTCGAGCGCCGCCTGCATGGCGAGGTGGGTCTTGCCCATGCCCCCCTGCGCCGCCAGCGTCACCAGCCGGCGCTCGCGCAGCAGCCGCTTGAGCTCCAGCAGCTCGCGGTCGCGGCCGATGAGGCTCTGCTTGGGCACGGGGAGGCCCGGCTCGGGCGGGGGCTCGGCGGCCTCCAGGCGCTCGGCGAAGCCGGGGCTGAGGCTGTAGCCCTGGCCCGTAGGCCGCAAGGCCCCGCCGCGCTCGGCCGCCTCGAGCCGCTCCAGCAGGGGCCGGGGCCAGCCGCCCGAAGCCTGCCACAGCGCCCGCACGAAGGCCTCGGGCGGCTCCCAGCGCAGCCGGCCGCGCAGCAGGACCCGCGCCGACTCGAGGGAGAGGGGCTGCAGCTCGAGCTCCTCCGAGAGCGCCGGCACCGGCCACTCGCCCCCGCTCCCGGCCACGGCCACCCCCGTCACCGGGCCCTGGGGGTCGCTCATCAGCTCGGCGAGCACCTTGCGGCTGGCTACGTCGAGCTCCTGCGGCCGGTCCACCAGCCACAGCACCGGCCCCTCGAGCTGCCGTAGGGCCGCGCTGCCCTGCCGGATCACCGCCTCGGCGAGCTCGAGGCCCACCCCGTCGAGCAGCGCGCCGTAGGGGTGGGTGGCGTAGGCGCGGCGGCCGGTGAGCCAGAAGGTGCGGTAGCCCAGCAGCCGGGCGCTGCGCTGGGCCTCCTCGAGGAAGCGCGTGTGCCCGGCCCCGCCCGGCCCCGCCGAGCGCAGGAGGCCCCGTCGGTGCTGGGGCAGGGCACGCAGGAAGTGCTGCAACCCGAGCTGCACGGCCTCGCGCTCGAGCCAGCGCGTCGGCTGGGCCTCGGCCTCGTCGAGGGCCTCCACCAGCCGCGCACGCCCCTGCCGCTTGGCGCTCAGCAGGTACTGGTCGGCCCGCTCGAAGAGGGCTTCGGGGGTGTCGGCCCCGGCCCGGCTCGTCGCCAGCCCGATGCTCAGCGTGAGGGAGAGGGGCGGGTTGCCCGCGAAGGGCCGCGACTGCACCACCCCCAGCAGCCGCTCGGCCAGCAGGGCGGCCTGGGCCTGGTCGGTGCCCGGCAGCAGCAGCACGAACTCGTCGCCGCCGTAGCGGAACAGGCGGTCGTGGGCGCGGATCGCCCCCTGCACGCGCTCGACGAGCTCGCGCAGGATGGCGTCGCCGCGCGGGTGGCCGAAGGTGTCGTTGATGCTCTTGAAGTGGTCGAGGTCGAGGATCAGCAGCGCGGTCTCGTCGCCGGTGAGCTCGGCCTCGCTGAGGGCGGCCTCGAGGCTGGGGAAGAGCTCGGCCCGGCTCAGGGCGCCCGTCAGCGGGTCGAGTTGCGGCGAGATCATGGGCGTCCCCGGGGCATGAGGCCATTTTACGGGCAAAAGAACCGGGCCCTGGTCAGGTCTGTGGCATCATGGGCGCGTGGATTGGATACAACCTTACATCGGCCAGATCAGTTTCGGCGGCATTGCGGGCTTCGCCACCGGCTACACCATCAACAAGGTGGGCAAATTCGTGGCGGTGGCGTTCGGCATCATCTTCATCGTGGTGCAGGTGCTGGCCTCGATGGGCTACCTCAGCGTGGACTGGACCCGCATCCAGCGCGACGTGGAGCCCTTGTTCCAGCAGGAGCAGCTCAAGACCGCCTGGGACCGCCTGGTCGCGGTCCTCACCACCAACCTCCCCTTCGGGGGGGCCTTCGTGGCCGGGCTGATCCTGGGGCTGCGCAGGGGGTGAACCGTGCACAAGTGGACGCGTCTTCTCGGCCTGCTCTTCCTCCCGCCCCTCCTCCCCTTCGGCCTGGCGGTCCTCCAGGACGCGCTGCGCATCGCCCGGCGCGGCCTGTGCGAGGGCTGGATGGACGCGCCCGACTACCCCTGCACCGTGGGCGAGTACCTCGGCCAGTGGGTGCTCAGCCCCTTCGGCGCGGCCATCTTCGCCGCCTACCTCATCCCCTGGGCCCTCCTGCTGGCCCTGCTGTACCCGGCGGCGCTGTGGGC
Organism: Calidithermus terrae; assembly: GCF_003574345.1. Classification (NCBI taxonomy): domain Bacteria; kingdom Thermotogati; phylum Deinococcota; class Deinococci; order Thermales; family Thermaceae; genus Calidithermus; species Calidithermus terrae. The sequence goes on along the minus strand of NZ_QXDL01000234.1, from coordinate 775 downwards.
GCGGCAGGCCTGGCGGCGCTACTCCAGGCCCGGAGTGCTCGAGGGCTAGCGCTCAGCGGCGGAGCACCTCGAGCGGCGTGGCGATGAGGTCCACCTGGCGCTCGGGCTCGGCGTAGAGTTCCTCCATCAGCATCATGGGGTGGGCCAGGGTGGCCCAGGGCGCGGCCACCGGCAGGTGCCGGGGCGGGAAGCCGTAGCCCTTGCCGATCCAGCCGAACTTGCGGTCCACGGCCACGCAGCCCACGAGCACCAGGTCCAGCGGGGTGTCCTCCAGCCGCACCGGCTTGCCGTAGCGGGTGATGTCGCGCACGCGCTTGAGCAGCGCCGGTTGCACGTATTCGAGCAGCAGGTAGTGCCCGCCCTTGTCGGGGTGGGGCATCACCAGCCGCTTCCCCGACTTGAGCACGGCCTCGCGCAGGGGCTTGAGCACCTGGTCGGGGCCGGCCAGCACCGTCTGGGCCTCGAGGAAGGGCTCGAGCCCCATCAGCTTCTCGGCCGCCTTGCCCGCCCCCACGAAGTTGGGGTGATGCCCGTGCGGCGGGGTGGGGTAGACGGCGGCCCGGCGCTGGGAAAGCGTGTTCCAGACCTGTTCGCGGAGCTGGCCTGTGGTCACGGGATAAGTATAGGTCGTACGGCGTACGTCCTACGTCGTACGCCGATAGCTAAACGCCAAACGCAAGACGCAAGACGCGGGTCGTACGTCGTACGTCCTGCGTCGTACGCGAGATGCAGCCCCCCTTGGCAAGGGGGGCTGGGGGGATAAACCCTCCCCGCA